>CAZKPI010000208.1:0-7885 GCA_964554555.1 uncultured bacterium | reverse complement strand
CGCCCGAGCAGTTCAAGCTGATCATGCAGAAGATGGCCACCCAGTATCCCGGCAAAGTCCCACCCGAGTACCAGGCCAAGATGCTGGAGGGGTTCAAACAGATGCAGAACCGTTTCAAGAAATGACGCGTCTCCTGTACAGGGACAACCTTCCCCGGAGGTGAACGACATGGAATGGCAGCTCCGGACCCGCCCCCGGCGAGGCTCCGCCTTTCTCATTGTCCTGGCGGTGGCCGCCGTGCTCATCGTCATCGCCCAGACACTGACCGAGACGGGCACCGCCACCCGGCGGCTGACCGTCCGCTCGGCCAACGACCAGAAGGCGATCGACTGCGCCGAGGCGGCCACCAACCTCACCTACCGCCTGATCGCCGAAGACATGAACGACCCCCACATGATCTACGACCTCATCAGCTTCAAAAAGGTCGATACCCAGAGCTGGTTCTGGAAGTTCCGACTGCCCCAGCTGATGGGCGGGGTGAACGTCGATCCGGTCTCGTTCAAGAACGACAGCATCTCGCACGCCGACACCTCGGGCAACGGGGTCGGCCTCGAATTCAACCTCGGCCCCGAAATGCTCGCCAAACTACGCAAGGAGTATACCAACCGCGACTTCGCCGACCTCGAGGATCTCTACCGCGACATGGGCGGCGAAGTCAGCATCAAGAGCGAGGCCAGCATCAAAAAGGTGTTCGGCATCCTGCCCAAGAACAACACCTACAACATCCCGGGCATCACCTTCGATTTGTCCGAGGCCGAAGAGAACGTCGACCTCAACCTCGGGAACTTCCTCAACTCGATCATGAGCGACAAGGAGTTCAAGATCGACATCACGAAACAGCTGATCGGCTTTTTGCCCGACATCAACTTCGGCGATGTGGTCTACAACGTCATCAAGAACATCAACATCAACCTCGCCCTCTACCCGGTCGCCATCCCCATTCCCATCGGGCGGCTGATCGGCGCCCTCCTCAAGGGCATGGCCAGCAAGCTGGGCAAGGACCTCACCCTGAAAGGCTTCCTGGAGGACACCCTCCTGAAGGATCTGAAGATCGAGATCGACCTCACCGACTTCAAGAATTCCATCCGCGACAAGGTGATGGGCATCTTTCCGGACGAAGTCAGAACGCTGGCCGGCACCGTCGACTGGGGGGTGACCGTCGAGAAGGTGGGCATCTTCGAGGTCAAGACCACCGTCGAGTACCAGCCCCAGGGAGCGGCGGGTCCCAAGATCCGCAAGGTGCTGTTCACCCAGCGTGACTTCCGGGTCGCCGACATCCAGCCGATCGCCCCCGACTACACCTTTTTCGTGGCCAACACCAAGCTCCTGTTCGAGGACCCCGATGCCGAGAATGAGGGGGGATTCGAGGGCAACGCCCCGATCGACTGGAGCGCCGGCATGGGCTCGCTCATCTGCCACAACATCACCTTTTTCGACACCTCGCTGTTCACCAAACTGAAGACCTTCTTCGAGGCGGTCGGCCGCCTCGACATCGAGAAAGTCGCCAACGGCTTTTTCTTCCCCGGGCGGGTGCGGGTCAACAACACCAACGAGATGGTGGTGCGGCTCAACTTCGGCCTCCTCGACTTCCTGGGCAGTTCCTACACCTTCATGGACGCCCTGAAGGGCTGTGAGATCGCCGCCCTGCTGATCAACAACAAAGACAAGAACAAACACCGCGAGAAAGACGGCGAGAACCTCAAGGAGCCCGATCCCCCCGACCACAAGTTCATGCCCACCATGGGCGAGAGCCTGTACGGGCTCAGCATCGAGGGGGTGCCGCCCCTCGGCGGGTGGGTGGCCCTGTTCAACATCATCGAGGGCTACCTCGAGAAGGGCACCTCCGGCACCTTCAACCCCAGCGACTTCATGACCGTGCCCTTCGAGGCCCTGAAGGTGGCGCACTTCGACTGGCCCTGGCTGACCGACAAGTTCATGTGGATCCCCGTTCCCAACTTCTACAACAAGACCTATTTCTTCGGCGACTTCCACTGCGAATTCCCCTTGTCGTTCCGCGTCGAAGGGAACCTCTGGAAGAAGTTCTCACGGGTCAAGATGCCCATGATCCGCCTCTGGATCCCGCTCAACTGGCTCTTCGGCTGTCCCAACGTCGATATCACCCTCCCCCCCCTGCCCTTCCAGTCGAACGTCGTCGAACCGTACGGGTTCTGCTCCATGCCCCCCCTCGAAAAGGAGAACGGCGAGGTCGATGCCGAGCGCATGAAAACCGAGTGGGACGGCAACAACCCCAAGAACCTGCCGGCCAACGTCTATTCGCCCATGCAGTATCTGAAAAAGGCCAGCTACTACTACGCCACCACGGCCGACTTCTCGAAGGACATCGAGAACCGCAGTACCGAAATGGACATCCCCGGCGTCGGCAAGAAGATGGTCTTCAACTGCGACGGCGTGACCTTCGTCGAATGCACCGACGGCCAGGGTCTGTTCTTCCGCCACGACCTGTACGTGGCCGGCCGGGGCATGATCGTGGCCGCCGGCAACATCCATCTCAAGAGCATCCGCCGGGTCGACCGCCCCGGTGAGGCCCCCACCATGCTGTCGATCATCGCCCGCAACGGCTCGATTGTCAACAATGGCAAGAACGTCGTCGAGGCCTGTCTGTACGGCGACCGCGGCCTGCAGAACCCCTTCTACGGGAGCCTCCGCATCTACGGCAACCTGGTGGTCAACCAGTTCAACCGCGAAGACTGCCAGGGACAGGTCCACATCCACTACGAGTCGAACCGCACCCACAGCTCGCTGATGTCCTACTTCAAGGACGTGGCCAAGTTCGACCCGACCCGGTATCACACCACGTTCAGCAAGAAATGGCGGGCCTATGAATTCCAGAAGTGAGGGGGAAGCCATGCGCCGGCCGCACGGCATGACGCTCATCGAGGTGATCCTGGCCCTGTTCATCCTGGCGCTGGTGCTGGGCCCGTTTTTGCGCGGGCTGGTCGGCCAGGCCCAGGTCGGCGAGGACACCGAAAAGCTCCAGATGGGGCTGAAGATCCTGCAATCGATCAAGGAAGAGGTCTGCTCGGTGCGGTTCCGCGATTTCTGGGCCTATTCCGACAAGAACAAGCCCAACGAGGCCGGGGAGTATGTGCTCGACGACATGTTCTGGCCCCACTCGAAGGAAGAGGTGATGAACTATCAGAAGAAGTACCGCGACTTCGAGGCCTCGGGCACCTTCAAGTATGTCAAGCGGCAGGGCCGGCCGCCCGAGGACCACAGCATCGTCTTCTTCCGGGTTTTCGTGACCTGGTTCCAGCCCAATGCCGGCAAGCAGGTGCGCTCCACCAGCATGATCGTGGTGGAGCCGAAATCATGAGGGGAAGCGGAGGGAACACCATGAACGCAACCACATCGACGAAGGGCTTCACCTTGACCGAGGTCATGGTGGCCATCCTGGTCTTCTCCCTGGCCGCCGGCGGGATGTATGCCTTCCTCCAGCACGGCAACCAGCAGAGCATGAAGGCCTACACCCGGCAGGCGCTGGTCACCCAGGCAAACGTCGTGCTCAAGGCCATGCAGGACGACTTCCGCATGGCCGCCTCGGCCAGCCTGAAGTTCGACGCCGCCGCCGGCGAGGTCAGACTCCAACAGCACCACGGCGGCACCGACCTGGCCAACATCACCTACAAGTGGGAGAAACCCCGCCTGTCCCGCAAGGTCGTGTTCAAGGGCAAGACCACCCTGCGGGTGCTGAGCACCGTCATGGACGGGTTTTCCGTCGAGACCAAGCCCCGCCCTTCCGGCGGCGAGGACGACTACCCCGACACCCCCGAGCAGGTCGCCATCAAGCTGAGTCTCAAGGCCGTCGTGCCCGGCAGTCCCGATCCCCTGGTGCACGACCAGCACGCCATGGCCACCATGCGCGAGGTCAGCTCGTTCAAGTATGACCCGCACTGGCGCGACGTGGGCGATCTGAAGGGCGCCTTCAGCACCTACGGCAATCTGCTCGGCGGCATCGCCGAGGATGCCAAACTGCTGGTCGAGGACATCAGCAAGACTCTCGAGCAAACCGTGGCCGACGCCGAGGCCGCCGCCAAGGAAGCCCTGAACAAGCCGAAAGCCAATCTCGAAGAGACCAAGCGACAGCTCAACAACGCCCTCAATGACCTCAAGCAGGCCGACCTCGACCTCAGCGAATCGATCAGCGAGTGCGAGCAGAGCATGGCCGACCTGCCGGAGGACATCTTCGAACGCAAGTTCGGCAGTCCCGGCACCTGGCTGGCCAGCAAGAGCGACGCCCGTGACAACGTGGCCAACGCCTTCAAAAACATGAAGACCGTCGAGCAGATGGACTACAGCAAGCTTGAAAAGGCGGCCGGCAGTTTCAAACTGAAGGACACCTTCCGCACCATCTTCGACAACAAGAAAGACGCGATGACCCAGCGGATCAAGCTGGCCGGCAACAAAAAGAAGCTGGAGGAGCTGAAAGAACAGCTCGACGCCAAGGGCACCGGCCCCGGCTGATTCCCCGCCCCGCCCGTTCAAGGCCCCCCACGGGCACCGGGAAAATCTCCTGGTGCAGAATTTCCCCCTTCGGGCCGATAGTAAGGGGTGAGGGCATTCCCGAAAGCGGGGAATCCCTGCATCATTTCCTTCCGGGGTACCGCTGTCGGGCATGGCAAGTCTCGTCCAGGAAAAGGTCCGGACCATCCTGCAGGAGGAGGGCAAAGGCATCCTCCTCGACCCGAGGAGGTTTTCCAACCTCCTGAAGGACTATCTTCCCGAGAACAAACGGGAGGCCTTCGTCGTCTGGAGGATGCTCGAGGCCGGCATTCCGCAGATGCTCCAGCAGGCCGCCCCCCGCATCGACCTGCCCTTCCTGCAGACCCAGTTCGAGTCGGTCGGCAACCGGTTCCGGTTCACCGAGGAAGCAATCGCCAACGGCCTGGCGGTCTGGACCTACGCGCTCGACCTTCCCTGGCCGCCAGAGTGCACGGTCAAGACCCTGATGGCCGGCCTGACCGACGGGGCCTTCCCCCAACTCGGCAACCGGGTGACCCACGGCCTGGCCGATTTGATCCTCAAATACGGCCCGACCACGTGCTTTGCTCTCAACTGGCTGGAGGCGCGCCTCAAGAAGACCTTCCCCCTCTACCGGGGCGAGGTGTTCCTGCTGGCCTGCCTGCTCGAGCGAAAGATCCCCCAGGAACTCGCCGCCATCGGCAAGGGCAAGCCGATCGACCTCGCGGTCCAGCGCATGGAGAACCGGATCCTGCTGGAGATCCCCTTCGACCAGGGCGCCCTGCGCTGGGCCATCGAGAGCTGGGCCTTCGCCCTTGGCCTCGAGGTGCCCCCGCACAGCCAGGTGTTCGCCGGCTCCCTCCGGGCCCGCCGGCCGGCCGCCGGGGAGGCCAAACCCGCCGCGGGCCCGGCCAAGACCCCGCCGGCCAAGGAGACCGCTCCCGCCGCCGCCCCGTCCCCGGACTCCGCCGGAAAGCCGGAAGAGCCCCTGCTGAGGCCATTCTTCGTGTATGTGCTGATTCTGGCCTGTTGTGCCCTCATCTACAACCAGGGCGAATTTCTCAAGAGGCAGATGGTCCGCGGGCGGGTCAACCTCGACGAGGTTTCCCCGCGGGAGAGGCCGTTTCTGGTCGATGGCCGTGAGCCGCCCGAGGAGAACACCGGGCCGGAAACAGCCACCGCGGTGCCGCGACTGGACGGACCGGCCGCCTACCGGCTCGGGAAGATGTACTTCAGCGGCGAAGAAGGGACCATCGACAAAACCCTCGCCCGGACCTACTTCGCCATGGCCGCCGAACAGAACTGGCCGCGGGCCCGGGCCTGGCTGGCCTACATGATGATCACCGGCGACGGCGGCCCCGACGACCAGGAAGGCGCGGATGCCCTCATCGCCGCCATGACGGAGGAACAGAACCTGGTCGAGCTGGCCGAGCTCTACTCTCTTCTGCGCCGGGGGGCCCACGGCGGCAACCCCATCGCCCGCAAGATGGTCGAGGATCTCGCGGCCGGGAACGGCCCCTTTCCCATCGAAGGCTTGCCCCTCGCTTCTGCCACCGCGTTCCAACCCCCGGTCGGGGCGGCCCCGGCCAAACCCGTCGAGCTCGCTCTCCCCGCCGCAACCGCGCCGGCGGCTTCCCGAACCGCTCCCGTCGGGAAACCGCCCCGCGAATTGGGACCGGCGATTCGAAGCCAAGACCGCAAGGCCGTCGCCGACCTGATCAAAGGCGCGGATCCCGCCGACCTGTCCCGTCTGGACGACCAGGGGTTCGCCCCACTGCACGAGGCCGTCCTGGCGAAGAATCCGGCCATCGCCGGCCTCCTGCTCGAAGGGAAGGCGGACCCCAACGTCGTCACCCGGGACGGGCTGACCCCCCTGCACTATGCCGCCGACACCAACCAGCCGGAGCTCGCCGCCCTCCTGCTTCAGTACGGGGCCGCCGTCAACGCCACCGGCACCCAGGGCGCGACCCCCCTGCATCAGGCCGCCCTGCGCGGCCTGACGGGCATGTGCGAACTCCTGCTCAAGGCCGGGGCCGATCCCAACCTGGCCGACCAGAGACAGCAGGCCCCCCTCCATTACGCCGTGCTGGCGAAAAGCTCCGCGGTCGCCGGTATCCTCCTGCAGGCGGGAGCCAACCCCAATGCCCGCGACAAGGACGGGCTGACCCCCCTCCACTACGCCGCCTACGGCAACCTCGGCGAGATCGCCACCCTCCTTCTGCAGAAGGGCGCCGCCATCGGGGCCGCCGGCACCCAGGGGTCCACCCCCCTGCACCAGGCCGCCTACTGCGGCTGGACCGGGATGTGCCGACTGCTGGTCGAGGCCGGAGCCGATCCCCGGAAGGAAGACGCCAGGGGATACTCCCCCATCGCCGTCGCCTATTACCAGAACCACCTCGACACCCACGACTTCCTCGTGAAGGTGAAGGCCCGGTAGCCGGCGGGCGTGTTGCCCCGGGGGCGGGAATCCGCTATCCTCTGGAAAGGGACAGTCCCGCGTCAGAGGAGAAGCGACATGGGGAAGCGACCGGGAGGGGAACTGGCCACCCGCCCACTGCACTTTATCCTGATGGCCGATTGCAGTGGTTCCATGCAGGCCGACGGCAAGATCCAGGCCCTCAACCAGGCGATCCGTGAAGCCCTCCCCCATATGCGGGAGGCCGCCGCCGAGAACCCCCGGGCCCAGGTCCTGGTCAGGGCCGTCCGGTTCTCCGACCAGGCGGAATGGCACATTCCCACGCCCACGCCGGTCGAGGAGTTCAAATGGACCGACCTGCGGGCGGGCGGCAAGACCAGCCTGGGCAAGGCCCTGCGGCTGGTGACCACCCAACTGCGCATCCCCCCCATGGAAAGCCGGGCCCTGCCCCCCGTCCTGGTGCTGGTCAGCGACGGCCAGCCCACCGACGATTACGCCGCCGCCCTGCACGACCTGCTGAAGGAACCCTGGGGACAACGCTCGGTCCGCATCGCCATCGGCATCGGCGGCGACGCCGATTTTGCCGTCCTGGGCCAGTTCATCGGCAATCCGTCGATCAAGCCTCTTCCCGCCAACAATGCTGATTCCCTGACCCGCTACATCAAGTGGGCCTCCACCGCCGTGCTGAAAGCCGCCTCCTCGCCGACCCGCCGGCCGCAGGATCCCGCCGGCCAGGAACCGCTCTCCGTGGTCCTGCCGCAACTGCCCGCCACCCCTCCCGCCGGTTCCTCCGAGCCGAACGTCTGGTAGACCCCGGCCATGGACGGCGCCTTCTCCGGTTGGCTGGCCTTCGGCGCCAGCGTGCGGGGGGCCATCCACACCCAGCGGAACCAGCCCAACCAGGATGCCATCGCCTGGGCGCCGCCCGACGGGCACGGCCCGCCCCTGGTGCTGGCCCTCGCCGACGGCCACGGCGAAGCGCGCAGTTTC
>CAZKPI010000207.1:0-7909 GCA_964554555.1 uncultured bacterium | reverse complement strand
ACCCCCGCCTCGGCGGTCAGGCTCTCGAGTTCCTCGCGGGCGGTTTCGTCGAGGTGGCGCTCCTGGCGGGCGAGGTCGGCCCGGGCGAGGTAGCGTTCGGCGAGCACCAGCGAGGCCAGGGGAAGGGAAAAGAGCAGGATGCCCAGGACCAACCGCACGGTGGCCTGGGCGGCCGAAGGGGGGCGAACCGACGACACGACTGGGTTTCCTTCCGCTGATCCGCTCTTGTCACCCCGCGCGGGGCGCTTCCCCCGCCGCGGGAAAACACCTGCCGGAGCTGTCCCGGTCAGAGTACCACAAGCCCCCGGTGCGGGGAAGGCCGGAATGGTGAGGACGTGATTGTGGTGATGCCGGTTTCCGGGGATTCCCGCTGTCGGTTCCCCGTCCCGGTCCGACGTCATCCGGGGGCCGGAGACGCCCAGAATCGGGCGGGTGATCGACGGCCCCCCACGAAGGCGGGGCGGCGAGCCCGCGAAGGCGAAAAGCCGCCTCGACTCTCGGGGAAGGTTGGGTGTGCCGGCTTCACGATGAATGCCACGTCGTGACGACCTGGATTCCCGGCGTTCCGCCAGCCTCCTGCCGGCGAGGGCGTGACAGCGGCGATCGGGGTTTCCGGAATTCCCGACGTTTTCTTTCCGGCCTTGCCGTTCTTCCGGTTGGCGTCTCTTGGGGTCGGCCCCTCCGGAAAGCGAAGCCGTCGAAACCCGATCTTCCGCAGAAAGCCTGGGAAGGAACCAGCCATGGCGGGAGGGCGTGGACTTTCCGCCCACGCCCTCCCGTGGCCGGGTTCCTTGAGGTCGGGAACGCCGGCACGGGGTGACCGGTTTCTTTTCCGGCTTGGGGCCGCAAGGGGGTGCTTGCCCGGAGAACCTGATCGGGGAAAGGTTTGCAGGTTGGGACGAGCCGGTTCCCATCCTCACCGGTCTTCGCCTGGCGACCAGCCTTGTCGCTTTTCCAGGCTCGGATGACCATCAGGAATAAGGAAGCCCGCCAGGGTTTCCCGGTTACCGGGTTCCGGGACCGGGGGAAGTCCCGGAAAGGGAACGGGAACCCGCTTTCCGTTCCCGTTCATTCCCGTGCCGGGCTCCTGGGATGGTTTCGGCATCGGCCACGGTGTCACCGTCTCCCCACCCTGGCGAAGCCGGGGGTGGGAATCCGGTGACCGCGTGCCGCGGTCCTTTCCCGGTCAGAAAACTCCCCCCAAGGCTGATGAGAAATTCCAGGGAAGGATCAAGGTTTTCACGAGGAATGCCGATCTCTTTCCTGGCCTCACGTTCTCGCGTTCCCGCGAATTCCGCCCTTTGGAGGTGCCGAGATGCCCGTTCAGAACCAGGAAAAGATCGCGATGCCCGACGTTGCCTACCGCATCGGGGCGACCGGTGACCAGGTCCGCTACTGGCTGAAGCTGTTGGGGGCAACCACCTTGCGCGAGGGGCGGGTGTCCTACGTCGATCAGGGAACCCTCGACCGTCTGACCATGATGGCGGCTCTGATCCACGAGGGCATCCCGCCGAAGGAGGCGGCCGAGCGGGTGAGTTCGGGTACGGGAGAGACGGTGGTCTGTCCGGAGCCCATGCTGGATGCCCAGCCTGCCCCCACCCTGCCGGTTCCGGCGGGCGTGGCCGACGACCGGCTGGCCTCCCTGGAGAAGGCCTTGCTGGCCATGGCGGAGGAGATGCGCCGGTCCCGCGAGGAGAATGCCGCCTGGCTGGTCAAGATGGAGCGGCAGATGGCCTTTCTGAGCCTGGAGAACAAGGCACTGCGGGAGGAGGTGGTGCGGCAGGCGACCTCCACGCGGGCCCTGCTGGCCCCCCCGGAGCAGACCCGCCAGCTCGTCCCCTGGCGGCCGACGCCCGCCCCCGATCCTCTCGAGGGGAAACCCTGGTATGTGAAAGCGTGGGTCCGCCTGGTCGACCCCGCGCGCCAGCGCCGCTGGGATTCCTGACGCCGCAAGGCATCGCAGAACCCTGGCCAGGGGAGGGGGCCCTTCCCCCCAAGAAAGGCCCTGCCCCACAGAGGTTGGCCGCCTGGAGGAACCGGGCCCTTCCCGCGGTTGTTCCCTGACGAGCCGGCTTGTAGAATGGGGACGGCATCGCGTCAGGAGGCGTCATGAAACGCACCATTTCCCTCGTCCTTTTCGCCCTGCTCGTCCTGGTTCTTCCGGTCGCCGGCGGCGAGGTCACCCGCCTGGGCATCTATGCGGGGACGTTCGACCCCTTCCACCAACAGCACCTGTTCCTGGCCCGCGAAGCGGCCGACCGGCTGGGCCTGGACAAGGTCCTGATCGTGCCCAACGCCAGCAACCTGTACAAACCGGGCATGCTGCCGCTGGAACAGCGATATCCCGCCATCGCCGATGCTCTGCGCGATACCGGAGATCCGCGGCTGGAGCTTCTGCCCCGGGCGGCCATCGAGAAGGCCGATGCGGACGGCCCCCCGGAGACCGCGGGGGCGCGTCTGCTGAAGGCCGCCGCGGCCACCGCCCCCCGGGCCACCGTGTTCCAGATCCTGGGCTCCGATGCCCTTGCCAAGATCATCGCCAAGAACGGCATTCCGCGGCCCGGTCAGCGCTGGGTTCTTGTCGTCAAGCCCCGGGCCGGGGAACCGCCCCTCGACCCGCAGGTGATCCGGCCCCTGCAGAGGACGGGGGTCCTGCATCTCCTGCCCCCCGGCCAGATCGAGCTTTCCTCGACCCGCGTGCGGGAGGCCGCCGCCCGCGGCCACTGGACCTTCCTGCGCGACCATCTGCCGCCGGCGGTGGTGCGCCACCTGCTCAAAAATGGCCTGTACGGCAGTGCGGCCGCCCCGGGATGGCTGGAAGCGCTGGTGGCCCTGGGCCCCGACCCGGAGGACCGCCGGATGACGGGGGGGGCCGGGATCCTCGCCGGGGTGACCGCTCCCCGGCCGGGGGCTCCCTGGCCCGATTTCCTGGCCGACCCGGGGGTTCCCGCTTCCGGTCCCGCCATCCCCGAGTGGCCGCCCGACCCGGGGCCCTGCGCCATCGATCCCGCCGAGCCCCACACGCTCGGCGACCTGCGGGCCTACGTCGCCCAGCGGCTGACTCCCCTGGGCATGTCGATCCTGGGCCGGCCCGAGGTCCGGGTCCATCTGGTCCTCGGTCCCCGGGAACGGGTGAACGACCTGCTCGCCCGTTTCGGCATCACCCGGGCCCTCCAGGTGACCCGGGCGAGGAACTACATCACCCTCGCCGTCGTTTTCGGGCAGGACCGCGGCGGCACCTGGCACGCCTTCATCGGCGACATCTACGGCCGGGCGCGTCTTCTGCACACCGAGGCGATGACCGCCCTGGCCCTCCGGTTCGGCGGCCGGCCCCCGTCCGCTTTCTCGATCGTCGGGTACCCCCCCGGCCTCACGGACGCCGGCTACCTGCGGGAAGTCAGCCGCCGCGCCCTGGCGAAGGTCCCGCCCGGCCGTGTCGACCTGGCCATCATCGGCTACCACTGGAAGGTCCAACAGCAGTTGAACCTGCGCCTGGCCGCCTGGCAGGCTTACCCCAGTCCCTGGTCGGTGCTGGACGGCCGCGGCGCGGCCTGGATGGCCCGGTTCCGGCCCGCCATGCGCTCGCCGCAGACCCTGCCGCAATGGCCCCGCCGCCACTTCGAAGGCTGGGATCTCCCCTACAGTTTCCTGTTCTTTCGCGATGGCCGGGGCCGGCCCGCCACCGTTCTGCTGACCCGCAACGTCTACGGCGACCAGCTTCCCGCCCTGCTCGACGTCCTGTACCAGGACAAGGGAATCCGCCGGTTCGTGCTGTTCGGCAGTGCCGGCGGCCTGGCCTCCGACACCCGGGTGGGGGACCTGGTGGCCCCCTCGGTGGTGTCGCTGGAACCTGGCCTCTACCGCCCTCTCCGCAACTTGTGGCGGCCGTCCCGACTGCCCGCCGCGGTCGCCCCGCCCCTGACGCCGGCGCCGGGGTTTTCGGTCTACTCGCCTCTCGCCGAAACCACGGCCCTCGTGGAAACCTTGCGCCAGGAGCGGGCCCGCATCATCGACGTCGAGCTCGGGCACGTTCCCGACTGGCTCGAGTCGCTGGGAACCGCCCCGGTGGTCCTGCGCAGTCTGGCGGTGATTTCCGATGTGCCGGGTTCGGGCCGGACGCTGGAACGGTTGTCGGAGGGGGAGACCGAGCTGACACCCGCTTTCCAGGCGGCGGTGGACCGGATCCTGCAGGAGTTCGACCTGGTCGCTCCCTCCGACCACCGGATCCCGGAGCTCGACCTGCCCGGCGGGGAGAGCCGGGGGGCCGGGGAACCTGAACCTACTCCGTAGCCGCCGGCCCTGACACGCCGGGGTCCGTGGTTCCCGGGTCCGTTCCGCTGGGGTCGGTGGTTCCGGTCTCCGTTGACCCGGCGGCGGCGGTGCCGGCGTGGGTCCGGGTGGGGGCCGCCGAAGCGGCGGCCGCCTGGGTGGTGGCATCGTCGATGGTGGCCTGGTAGAGCTTCCTGGCGGCTTCCGAGAAATGGACGGGCAGGGTCCTGACCTGCTCGGCCTGCCCGGCCAGGCCGTTGCCGGTGCCGTAGAAGGCTTTCAGGGTGGACACCGACCGGGCGATCTGGGCCTCCCGGGCGAGATAGTCCAGAAAGGCTGGATTCCGGCCCTTGAACAGGGCCTGATAGGAGGCGATGGTCTTCTTCAGGTTGTCCAGGGTCTTGTCCGGTTCTTCGCCCATCAGGATCCGGAGTTTCATCTGGTCGAGAATCCGCCGGGCGGTCGGGACCAGCTTCCGGGGAGGAAGATGCTCGAAATGGCCGGACTGCAGGAGCCCCCGGAACTCGGTTTCGGCCGCCTTGGAGAGCATCAGAACCCGCCCCGGCAGGCTCATGCCGCGCAACATGCAGTAGGTGATGGGGGTCCGGAACACCCCGAGGTACTTGCCCATCTGGGCCCGGGTGAGCGAACGACTGCCGAGGAAGGGAACGAACCTGGCCACCCGGGCCAGGGCCTGGAATCCCCCGGCCGCCTTGAGTTCATACAGCTCGGCGAGCTTTTCCTGGGCCTGCAGGCGGGCGCGCACGTCGGCTCCCGGACGGTTTTTCTCCGCCTCGAGGGCGGTGATGTCGGAACCGTCAGAAGCCGTGGTGGCCACGTAGGCCTCCTCGGCGGCGAAACACTGGCCCACCGCGATGACCACCTCCCGGTCTCCGCCGTTGGCCGCCAGGAATTCGTTGAGCCCGACGGCGGTGGTCCGCTCGGCGGGGGGGACGGTATACCACAGCTCGTAGGCCACCTGGTCATCGCTGAAGGGGGCCGGCGGCGGTTGGGCGGGGTCGGCGAAGGCGTCCTCGTTGGTTCCGGACAGGTACTGGGACACCCGGTAGACCTGCTCGGTCCCCTGGTCGGGATCCTTCCAGAAAACCGCCACGGTGACCTCGAGCAGGTTCGGCAGGGCCGCGCCGCCCGCCCCCGGGACGAAAGCGCTCGACACCTGCACCTTGAAATGCTTCAGCTGGCGGTAGACCGACCCGTTCTCCTGGCGGATGGGGTCGTCCTCGGCCGGGTCGAGCAGGGAGAAGTTGTCGGTGTTCTCGAGCAGGGAGAACAGCGGGTGCTCCCCGTCCACGACCCCCTTCTTCTCGCCGCCGGCCAGGTGGATCAGATCGGTGAAATAATGCGGGTTCTGGTCTGCCCGGTGGCTGATGTCCTCGAGGACCTTCTGGGAGACGAACATGGCGGTGAAATGCTCCGAGCTGAACGATTCGGTGGCATATCCGCCCTGACGGGAGACCTGGATGATCCCGATCACGGTGCCCACCAGGATGAGGAAGGCGATCAGGACCTCGAGGAGGGAAAATCCGCGCGGGCCTCCCGCCCTTTCGCGGCCACCCCGGTTTTCTGTCATGGTGCGTGTTCCCCTTCCCAGGCGGTAGGCTTCAGTGGTGGTGATGCCGGTGGCCATAGTGGCCGTGGTGGTGATGGTCTCCCCACCAGTTTCCGCACCCCCCGCCGGAACCGGTATACCTGGGCGGGGGCGGCGGAGTGTAGCGCTTGCCTTGTCGGATGGCGGCGACCATGTCATCGCCATTGGTGGTGAGGGCGGTTCCGTAGTCGTCGAAGTAATCGACGAAGACAGGAATGGCGTCCTCGTCGATCTCCTTCTCCACGGCAACCGTTTTGCCGTTCGACGGATCAAGACCGCTGGAGATGGAGATCGGCGGCGCCAGGGGGATGACCGGCGGCACGGTTGGGGCGGCCTCCCCGGCGGGGTTGCTGGGGGCCCGGACCACATCGGCGGGGGCGACCCCGCCCAGGGCCGGGATGGCCTGGGTGATGTCGTTGTTCCCCTTGACCGCCGCTTCCATGGTATCGGCGATGGGCCTCTTGTTCTTACGGTCGGCGATGACCTTCTCCATGGCATCGGCCAGGGGCTTGTTGTCGCCCGCGGCGATGGGCAGGCGTTCCGGTTCGATCTCGTTGGAGCTGACCGGAACGCCCTGGGCCAGCCCGACGAGGAGGCCCGGTTTGACCTTGACCAGCCAGTAGAAACACCGGCGGGTGTTCCGGTAGGTGGAACGGACGAAGATGTCGGCGTGCCGTGCGCGGTTGGGATTGTCGGCGATGAAGAAATCGTAGGTGCCGCCGTGGAGATCGATCTGGCTTCCCGTATCCGGGCCGGCGGCGAACCAGCGGTCCTCCCAGGCGGCGCTGGTGAGGCGGGCATACAGCCGGTGGAAGGCCGATTCGCCGATATACTGGGCCCGGATGCTGGCGTCGGCGTATTCCACCTGGCGGGTCAGCCCCCGCATGAGGTTGAACAGGATCATGCCGCCGAGGACGAAGACGGTGACCAGGCAGAGCGTGAACCACAAGGCCAGGCCGGCCCGGCGCGGCCGCTGATCCATGACCGGGGGATGCGCATTCATCATCGTGGTGAGAGGCTCCCTTCCTCTTCTGATTGTACACAAGGGAATGGGGGGAGCATCATCATCACCCTCCTGGGTCTTCCGGCAACGAGAGGTCTGGGGCCAGGACGGTGAAGCCGCCGGGTCACTCCTCGGCCTCCGAATTCTTCAGCCGCACGAAATTCACCAGGGAAAATTCCCCCTTGCCCCCCCGGAGTGTCGCTGAGATGAAGACTCCCGTCGGGCTGTGCGCGGTGAACTGCAGTTTGACCACCTGCTGCATCACCGGGGTGGGGGGCTCGGGCGCTGGTTTGGCGGGATTGCGGACCAGGAGCATGGCCCGGAAGATCGGCTGGGCCTCGGCTTTCGTCTTGGCCGCGTCGGGTTCGAGGTAGAGACAGCAGACATTGTTTTCCAGATCCTTGTAGACGATGTAGGGAAGGGTGGTCCCCGGGGCGGGGGCCAGGATCTCGATGCTTTGCTGTAAGCGCTGATACAGCGACAACAACGCCTTGCGGGCCTCCATCTGGAGGACCAGGCGTTCAGACAGGCGCTGGCTGGTCTTCCCCATGAATACCGACATCGCCCGGTAGCCGGCGGCCAGCACGAACGAGAAGATGACCACGGCGATCATCATTTCGACGAGGGTGATGCCGGTGGTCAACCCGGGGCGCGGCATCCCCGGATCGCCACCACGGGAGGGCGGATGACGTTTCATCATCCAAAGCATAGACCCGGACGGGCAGGAACACAACCGGTCGGTCCTCCCCAGCATTCGCGATGAAGCCGGGTGTGTACAAAAAGTGCGACGGATGACGGGATTTTTGCGCGGCGACGGCATCGAGGACCCCGGTGATGCGAAAGATGACGGGCAAGGGTCCTGAGGGAAGGGACCCACGAACCCTTCCGGGCGGAGGCCGCGGCCCCAGGCGTGAAGGACGGCCGGGGAAAGCCGCCTCAGCTCGCCTTCCCCACTGAAGGCTTCCCGGGGTAAGGGGGGTGGGATTGCTGGCCTGGAAAATGCAAAGGAACAGGGCGATGAGCATGTT
>CAZKPI010000206.1:5551-7916 GCA_964554555.1 uncultured bacterium | reverse complement strand
GACCAGAACCGCCACCTCAAGAGCCTCGAAGAGGCGATGCCCGACACCTACAAGGCCCTCGAAAAGATCCGCACCACCCTCGAGAAGCATTACAAGGACATGCAGGACATCGAGTTCACCATCCAGGAGGGCAAGCTGTACATGCTGCAGTGCCGCAGCGGCAAGCGCACCGGCACCGCCGCCCTCAACATGGCCATGGACATGCTCGAAGAGAAGCTGATCTCCGAAGAGACCGCCATTCTGCGCGTCGCCCCCTCCCAGCTCGACGAACTGCTCCACCCCATCGTCGACCCCGCCGCCGAGAAGAAGGCTGAGCCGGTCGCCAAGGGCCTCCCCGCCGGACCGGGCGGCGCCGTGGGCCAGATCGTCTTCACCGCGGCCGACGCGGTGGCCTGGGCCAAGCAGGGCAAAAAGGTCATCCTGGTCCGCGAGGAGACCAACCCCGAGGACGTCGAGGGGATGCGCGCGGCCCAGGGCATCCTGACCGCCCGCGGCGGCATGACCTCGCACGCCGCCCTGGTGGCCCGTGGTTGGGGCAAATGCTGTATCGTCGGCGCCGGCTCGCTCCATCCCGACGCCCACGCCAAGATCCTGAAGATTCAGGGAAGCAACAAGACCTTCAAGGAAGGCGACTTCGTCACCCTGAACGGCACCCGCGGCCTAGTGTACGAGGGCAAGCTGGGCATGATGGACGCCTCCGAGAATCCCCGCTTCCAGAAGTTCATGAAGATGGTCGACAAGGCCCGCAAGATGCAGGTCTGGACCAACGCCGACACCCCGAAGGACGCCAGGGTGGCCCGGCAGTTCGGCGCCGAGGGCATCGGCCTGTTCCGCACCGAGCACATGTTCTACGGCGAGGGGTCCGACCAGCCCCTGTTCTTCCTGCGGAAGATGATCCTGTCGAACACCCTCGAGGAGCGCAAGGCCGCCCTGAAGGAACTGTTCCCCTACGTGAAGAAGGACATCAAGGCGACCCTGGCCGAGATGGAAGGCCTGCCGGTCACTTTCCGACTGCTCGACCCGCCCCTGCACGAGTTCGTGCCGCAGGCAGAGGACAAACAGCGGGAGCTGGCCAAGAGCCTGGGCATCAAGCCCGAGGACGTCAAGAAGCGCGGCGAGGCCCTGCACGAGAGCAACCCGATGATGGGGCACCGCGGCGTCCGCCTCGGCATCACCTACCCCGAAGTCTCCGAGATGCAGATCCGCGCCATCTTCGAAGCGGCGGCGGAGCTCCTGAAGGAAGGGAAAAAGGTCCATCCCGAGATCATGGTGCCGGTCACCTGCGACGTGCGCGAGCTCGACTTCACCAAAAAGATCGTTGACCGGGTCTACGAGGAAGTGGTCAAGGCCAGCGGACTGAAGAAGATTGACTACCACTACGGGACGATGATCGAGATCCCGCGGGCCGCCCTGTTGGCCAACAAGATGGCCGTCACCTGCGAGTTCTTCAGCTTCGGCACCAACGATCTGTCCCAGATGGGGTTCGGGTTCAGCCGCGACGACACCGGCGCCTTCATGCACGACTACCTCGAGAAGCGCATCCTGGATGCCGACCCGTTCCAGACCATCGACCAGGAAGGCATCGGCGAGCTGATCAAGATCTGCGTCGAGCGCGGCCGCAAGACCCGCCCCGAGCTGAAGATCGGCATCTGCGGCGAGCAGGGCGGCGATCCCGCCTCGGTCGAGTTCTGCTTCAAGACCGGCCTCGACTACGTCAGCTGTTCCCCCTACCGCGTGCCCATCGCCCGCCTGGCCGCGGCCCACGCCTCCCTCCAGCACAAGGAACTGCGCGAGAAAGTCCTCAAAGCCCAGAACCACACCCCGCTCAAGGCGAAAAGCCACGGAGCCTGATCCCCAGAAGGAGCACCGATGTCCTCACGACGGCGGAAATCACGGGAAGCGGCGCTGAAGGCCCTCTATCAGCACGACCTGGTGGGTCACGAGGCCCTCGCGGCCCTGGCCCAGGTCGTAGCGGAAGAGCACCTTCAGCCCGCCCTCGAGGTGTTCGCCCGTGAGTTCGTCGTGGGCTCCCCGGCCGTCCAGGGGCAGACCGCCGAGATCGAGACCTTCATCGGCGATCTGGCGGGCCTGCCCCTGGACCTCCTGGCCGACCCGGCCCGGCGTCGGGAAGCCGTCGAGCGGCTCGTGCTCGACACCTTCCACGGCACTGCGGCCATCCGGCTCGGCAGTGAGGCGGTCGAGGCCCTGATCGCCCGTATCGCCGACAAGGTCGAAGGGGTGGTCGAACTGCACCGGTTCGCCCGCGACCTGGTTGAGCGCACCATCGAGCACCGCCCCGATATCGACCGGGTCCTGACCACCTCGGCCGACCACTGGTCCCTCGACCGGATGGCCTCCCTCGACC
>CAZKPI010000206.1:1689-5482 GCA_964554555.1 uncultured bacterium | reverse complement strand
CGATCGAGATCGCCAAGAAGTTCTCCACCGAGCGCAGTTGCGAATTCGTCAACGGTATCCTCGACAAGATCCAGCGGGACCTTCGCCCGGCCAAGCAGGAGAGCCGCAGACGGGGACCGCGCCCCGCCCCCGCCGCTCCCCCTTCCCCCGCCGGGGAAACGAAGGAGTGAAAAAAACCACGCCCCCCTCCGATAGAGAGGGAAGAACCGTGGGAGACGCTTCCTGATGGGTTTATCGTCTGTCCTTATCAACAAGAAGGCTGATCCGCAGAAAAACGTCTGGATCACTTCGTTCGTCATCGGGGCCATCGCCGGTGCGGTCTTCGCCGGCATGGGCATCGCCCTGTTCGGCATCGCCGGCAAGGTCAAGGTCAATTTCATCCTGGCCGCGCTCGGGGTTGGCCTGGCCACCGGCGGGGTGATCGGCTGGTTCGGCCGCGAGATCATCCTGGGCCTGATCACCCTCGTGCTGACCGACCTCGAAGAGAAGGTGGGCCTCCAGCGGGACGGCTTCACCTCGACCAAGACGGGGCTCAGCCGCGACCTCGACATTTTCGACCAGATGTTCAACCTGGTCGTCTCCGTATTGAAGAGGGTTCTCATGATCTCGTTCCGTCTTGAGGAAGCCTCGACCGACCTCGACCGCACCGCGCAGGTCAGCTCCCAGGTCATCAAGGAAATCGTCGAGAAGGTCGAGCAGGTCAACAAGAACGCGGTCGAGAACGCCGCCAACCTCCGTGAAACCATCTCCTCACTGGAAAGCAGTTTCAGCATCACCAAGGACATCAGTTCCAAGCTGGTCATCGCCCGCGAGGACAGCCAGGGGGTCGCCCAGATCGCCCAGACCTCCCAGACCTCGGTTCGGGAGGCAGTCGACAAGATGGTCAAGATCAAGGAACTGACCGAGGGGTCCGGCAAACTGGTCAACGATCTGAATGACCGCAGCAAACAGATCGGCGCCATCCTGACCGAGATCGCCAACATCGCTGAGAAGACCAACCTGCTCGCCCTCAATGCCGCCATCGAAGCGGCCCGCGCCGGCGAACAGGGCCGCGGCTTCGCCGTCGTCGCCGAGGAAGTGCGCAAGCTGGCGCGCGGGTCCGCCGAGTCGTCGAAGAAGATCAACAACCTGATCAACGACATCCTGCAGAAGACCGAGAACGCCGCCGAAATGATGCGGTCGAACACCACCAAGGTCTACGAAGGCATGGACGTCATCAACGCGGTCAACGCCAGCCTCGGCAAAATGGTCACCACCGCCATGACCCTCAACGACATCATCAAGGACATCAGCACCTCGGCCCAACAGCAGAGCGAGACCTCCGACCAGATGTACCAGCGGGTCAACACCATCTCCAAGATCACCGACCAGATCTCGCAACAGATCCAGAACGTGGCCAACGCCGCCCTGGGCAAAACCGTCATCGTCGACCAGACCAGCAGTTCCGCCAAGGAACTGCGCACCCTGTCCGACGTTTTCCAGAACGCCCTGGTCCCCTTCAAGTTCAAGGTGGAAGGGGCCAACAAGCGCGCCTTCGTCCGCACCGAGGCCCGGGTCCCGTGCAAGTTCAAGGTCCTGCTGTCGGGCGAGCTGATCGACAGCACACTGAGTTCCGGCGACTTCGAGATGCGCGGCGTCATCACCAACCTGTCGGCCGGCGGCTGTGTGGTCGAGACAAGCGAAGACCTCGAGCAGGGCAAATACGTCATCTTCTCCTTCCAGCTCGGCAGTCAGTTCGTCCAGGGCATCCAGGGCCGCCTCGTCCGCCTCCGGAAATCGGGAGGCGGTGAGGGGGAAACCCTGGGCAAGGACACCTACGAAGGGATCGTCTCCTTCAACAACGTGTCGCCCGAGCACGAGAAGGTCATCGTCGATTACGTCCTCAGCGCCCAACGCCAGTTCGAGCAGGCGCTGGGCATCGAAAGCTAGGATCCACCCATGTCGCGCATCGAAAAGAAACTGCTCGGCGAATCGCTGGTGGCCGAGAACCTCATCACCCAGGACCAGCTCCGCACCGCTCTGGCTGAACAGAAGCAGTCCAGCGACACCCTCGGCTACACCCTTCTGCGGCTGAACTATCTCACCGAACAGCAACTCCTCGATTTCCTTGGCACCAAGCTCGGCTTCCCCTACGCCAACCTCCGCAACTACGTGATCGATCCCAAGGTGGTCAAGGTGATCCCCGAGAACATCGCCCGCAAGTATCACTGCATCGCGATGCTCAAGGTGAAAGGGGCCCTGACCGTGGCCATGGTCGATCCCCTCGACAGCTTCCTGCTCGAGAATCTGGAATACACCACCGCCTGCAAGGTCAAACCCCTGGTCTCGACCATGACCGAGATCCAGCACCCCTCGGGGGATTCGTGGGGGGGGGGGGGGGGGGGGGGCGGCGGAACCGCGCCCCTCCCTGCCGCCATACAGCCGCTGACCTCGACCGGCCTGAACGACCCCAAGGCCGTCACCAGCATCCAGGAGTTCGCCAAGAAGGTCCAGGGTCTTGGCGCCGCCGCGAAGGACGGTTCGGTCATCGACCTGTCCCGCATCAACGCCGCCGACCAGGCCAACATCATCCAGCTGGTCAACCTGATCATCATCCGGTCGATCAAGGAGAAGGCCTCCGACATCCACATCGAGCCCGACGACACCGTGATGCGCTGTCGGTTCCGCATCGACGGCATGCTGCAGGAGGCCCTGGCCCCGCCCAAGAACTTCGAGGCGGCCACCATTTCCCGCTGTAAGGTCATGGCCGAGCTCGACATCGCCGAAAAGCGCGTCCCCCAGGACGGCCGCATCAAACTGAACCTCGACGGCCGGGAGATCGACCTGCGGGTGTCCACCTACCCCACCCTGCGCGGGGAGAAGGTGGTGATGCGTATCCTGGACAAACAACGCGTGCTGTTCGGCCTGGAAGACCTCGGCATGCCCGACGACACGCTGGCGAAGTTCGGCGGGCTCCTCGACAAGCCCAACGGCATCATCCTGGTGACCGGCCCCACCGGCAGCGGCAAGACCTCGACCCTCTATGCCTCACTGCAGAAGATCAAGGACCCGACCATCAACATCGTCACCATCGAGGACCCCGTCGAATACCAGCTCGGCGGGATCAACCAGGGCCAGATCAACCCCAAGGCCGGCTTTACCTTCGCCGGCGGCCTCCGCTCCATCCTGCGGCAGGACCCGGATGTCATCATGGTCGGCGAGATCCGCGACTACGACACCGCCGAGGTGGCCATCCGGGCCGCTCTCACCGGCCATCTCGTCTTCAGCACCCTTCACACCAACGACTCCGCCGGCACCGTCACCCGCCTGATCGACATGGGCGTCGAGCCCTTCCTGGTCGCCAGCTCGGTGATCGGCATCATGGCCCAGCGTCTCGTGCGGCTCATCTGCAACGACTGCAAAGAGGAGTTCGTTCCCAGCACCGCCCTCATCAAGCACAGCAAACTGCTCTACCAGGCAGGCAAGACCAGGGTCTTCAAGGGGAAGGGCTGTGAGAAGTGCAACAGCACCGGGTATCGCGGCCGCACCACCATCTCCGAACTTCTCATCCTCAACGAGCGCATCAAGGAACTGATCGTCGAGAAGGCCCCCGCCAGCGTCATCAAGAACGAGGCCATCAAGCAGGGCATGCGCACCCTGCGCCAGGATGGTCTCGCCAAGGTCCTGCGCGGCGCCACCACGCTCGAAGAGGTCATCCGCGTCTCGGCCGACGACGAGATCTGAAAACCGGTCCTCCCGGGTCTGACCATGGCTCTCCCCCGCCGCCGGCCCTTCCCTCCGCCGGACCGACCGT
>CAZKPI010000206.1:0-1609 GCA_964554555.1 uncultured bacterium | reverse complement strand
GCGGGTCATGGCGGGCAGGGCACTCCCTTCCCCGCCCGGCGTTCGGCGGCGGGGCGCCTGGCCTGCCTCTGTGGAGGCCGGGCATGACCGCCCGCCGGCCGTCAGAAGGGCGCGCCAGTCAGGACGAAGGCCTGGCCGCCCGGTTGGCGGGGCTGGCCGGGGCAGGAACAACCGCCGGCAGGGTCGAAAACCTCCTGGCCCGCTCCGCCCGTCACCCCCTGGAGCTGGTCCGGACCGTGCCCACGGCCACCCTCGCCGTGTCGGTCACCGGGGCCGTCTGCCGCCAGCGCTGTGCCCACTGCGAAGGACATTATCTGCATGGGATGAAGCCTCTCGCCGAACTGGGCCGGTCGGCCGTCGCCGCCGCCTCGTCCCTTCTGATCAGCGGGGGAAGCCTCCCCACCGGCGAAGTGCCCCTGGCCGACCATCTCGACGCCCTCCTGGCCCTGCCCCCCGAACTCCCTCTCAACCTGCACGTCGGACTGCAGGACGGGGAACGCCTGACCGCCCTGCGCGGACGTCGGGTCACCGTCTCGTTCGACCTGGTCGGCGACGACGAAACCGCCCGCGAGGTCTTCCGCCTCGGCCGGCCGGCGGCTGACTGGCGGCGGGCCTATGAATCACTGCAGAGACTGTTTCCGGTCGTCCCCCACCTGACGATCGGGTTGCGGGGCGGAGCCCTCTCAGGGGAACGCGCCGTTCTGGAGTTCCTTGCTGACCGGCCGCCGCCCGCCCTCACCTTCCTCATCTTCCGGCCAACCCCGCACACCCCCCTGGCCGACCGCCAGCCGCCTGACCCCCAGGCCGCCGCCGACCTGATCGCCGAGGCGGCCGACCGGCTCGCCTGCCCCCTGCACCTCGGCTGTATGCGACCGGCCGGAGACTGGCGGCGCCGGTTCGACCCCCTCGCCTGGGCGGCGGGAGCCCGCACCATCGTCATGCCCGACCGGAGCCTGGTCACCGCCATTCGCCAGGCCGGTCTGCCCGTCCGCGACCACCGGGAATGCTGTTCCCTGCCCGCGCCTGAGGTCCCCGATGCCCCTGCCTGAGATCATCCGGATCAGCTACGGCACCGCCATCGCCCTCGGACTGCGGCAGGCCCGGCAGGAGGTCGCCCCGACCACCGCCTACCTCCTGTGGGACCCGGGTTGCCGCGGCAGTTGCTCATACTGTCCGCGGGCCGGGGGCCATGCGGTCTCCGACCGGCTGTCGCGGATAGCCTGGCCGGAAGTTCCCTGGACCGAGGTGGTCCGCCGGCTGACCGCCAGCCCCGGGCCTCTGCGCCGGATCTGTCTGCAGACTGGCTGGAACGACGACGCGGCGGTGACCCTTCCCCTGTTCATCGCCGCCCTGCGCCCCACCGGCCTGCCCCTCAGCCTCACCCTGCACCCCGCCCAACTGCCCCTCGTCGATGCTCTGCTGGCGGCGGGGCTCGACCATGTCGGCATCGGCCTCGACGCCGCCGGGCCCGCCGCCTACGACCGCCACAAGGGCCGTTCCTGGGACCTGGACTGGCCTGCGCTCCGCCAGGCCCTTGACCGGCATGGGAACAAACTGGAGATCCACCTGATCATCGGGCCCGCCGCCACCGAGAAGGCCTTCCTGGGGG
>CAZKPI010000205.1:0-7945 GCA_964554555.1 uncultured bacterium | reverse complement strand
AAGGCGCCCAAGGCCGCCAAAACCACCAAACCCCAGGGAGGGAAATGACCATGGGACAGAAAGTCAATCCAATCGGCATCCGAATCGGCATCACCCGCACCTGGGATTCCCGGTGGTTCGCCAAGCGGGCTGATTACGCCAACTTCCTGCACGAGGACGTCAAGCTCCGCGAGTTCATCGACAAGAAGCAGTTCCCCCGCGAAGGGATCGGCCGCATCGAGATCGAGCGGAAGTCGAACACCAAGGTCCGCATCACCATCCACACCGCCAAGCCCGGCGTCATCATCGGCCGCGGCGGCGAGCGGGTGGAAATGCTGAAGAAGGAGCTCGAAAAGCTCACCGGCAAGTCGGTCTTCCTGGCCATCCAGGAGATCAAACACCCCGATGCCGAAGCCAAGATCATCGCCGAGAACATCGCGATGCAACTCGAGAAGCGCATCTCCCACCGCCGGGCGATGAAGCAGACGATCGGGCGCGCCCTGCGCGCCGGCGCCCAGGGCGTCAAGGTCACCTGCTCCGGCCGCCTGGGCGGCGCTGAGATCAGCCGCCTGGAATGGCAGCGCGAAGGCCGGGTTCCCCTGCACACCCTGCGCGCTGACATCGACTTCGCCAAGGAGACCGCCATCACCACCTTCGGGTGCGTGGGGGTCAAGGTCTGGGTCTTCAAGGGCGAGAAGATCGGCAAACCCGGCAGTTCCGAGGCCGCCCCGGCTCGGGAAACCACGTACTGAACAGGAGGAACTGAGCCATGTTGATGCCGGCACGAACCAAATTCCGCAAACAGCAGCGCGGCCGCATGCGCGGGATGAGCAAGGGCGCCAAGTACCTGGCGTTCGGCACCTTCGGCCTGCAGGCCCTCGAATGCTGCTGGATGACCAGCAACCAGATCGAGGCCGCCCGCAAGGTCATCACCCGCACCGTCAAGCGCGCGGGCAAGATGTGGATCCGCGTCTTCCCCGACAAGCCCGTCTCCAAGAAACCCCTGGAAACCCGCATGGGAAAAGGGAAGGGGGCTCCCGAGTTCTGGGTGGCCGTGGTCAAGCCCGGTCGCATCCTGTTCGAACTCGAAGGCGTTCCCGAGAACGTCGCCATCGAGTCTCTCTCCCAGGCCGGCCGGAAGCTCCCCATCCGGACCCAGGTCGTGAATGCCAAGCAGTGACACAGGAAGTGACGCCATGAAGAACCGCGAAGAACTTGCCGAATTGACCGTCCCCGAGCTGGAAGACAAACTGCGCCACTACAAGGAGGAGCTGTTCAATCTGCGCTTCCAGGTGGTGACCGGCCAGTTGTCGAACCCCTCCCGCATCGAACTGGTGCGCCGCAACATTGCCCGCGTCAAGACCTATATCTCCCGCATTGAGAAGGACGCCGTGCGCGGCCGCCTCAAGGAGGAGATGGAGAGCCTGATCAAGGAGAAGGCGATCGATCCGCGCCGGGTTCCCCTGCGCGAAAAACTCGCCATGCTCCGGCAGAAGCTCAGCCAGAAAGCCCGCAAGGTCACCCAGGAGATCAAGGTCGAGGTCGACAAGAAGGCCGCCGATCTGCTCAAGACCCTCCGCACCCGCCTCACCGAGAAACTCAAGACCGTCAAAGGCCGGGAGGAGACCCAACTGCGCTCCGCCTCTCTCCGGTTGCGGGATCCCAAGTTCGCCGCCCGCAAGAAGTTCCTTGACAAACTGAACTCTTTGGGTTTTAATGAGGCTTCTCAGTTCGCCTCCCTCAAGGAAACCAAGCGGGCCAAGCTCGGCGAGCTCGAACAGATCCGCGCCATGCAGCGCGAACTGACCTCTGGTCGGTTGCCGTTCTGATTTTTTTAGGAGACTACCATGGAACAGAAAGCCTATCGCCGCACCCGCATCGGACGGGTGGTCGCCGACAAGACGCCCAAGACCATCAAGGTCCAGGTCGAGGGGATCGTCCAGCACGCGAAGTACAAGAAATACATCCGCCAGCAGACCTCCTGCCTTGCCCACGACCCGGAAGACCAGTGCAAGCTGGGCGACCTGGTCCGCATCGAGGAATGCCGGCCCTTCAGCAAGCTGAAGAAGTGGATCGTTCGCGAGATCATCGAGAAAGCGGACGCCAAGATCAAGGACAGCATGAAGGAGGCCAGTGATGATCAGGTCGGAATCGGTTCTTAAGGTAGCTGACAACACCGGCGCCAAGAAGATCCTCTGCATCCATATCATGGGCGGCAGCAAGCGGACCTTTGGCAGTCTGGGCGACATCATCATCGCCTCGGTGCAGGATGCCCTGCCCGACGGCACGGTGAAGCGCAAGGAAGTGGTGCGCGCCGTGGTCGTCCGCACCAAGAAGGAATTTCGGCGGCCCGATGGGAGCTTCATCCGCTTTGACGACAACGCCGCCGTCATCATCGGACCCGACAACAACCCCAAGGGGACGCGCATCTTCGGGCCCGTGGCCCGGGAACTGCGGGAGAAGGCCTTCATGAAGATCGTCTCCCTGGCCCCCGAGGTCATCTGACGGAAGGAATGCAACCATGTTGAAAAGCGTGAAAGCCAAGCGCGCCGTGGCCAAACCCCACGTGAAGAAGGACGACACCGTCGTCATCCTGACCGGCGAGGACAGCGGCAAGAAGGGCCGCGTCCTGCAGGTCAAGCCGGACAAGGGCCAGGTCTTCGTCGAGGGCGTCAACTACGTGAAGCGCCATCAGCGGCCCAGCAAGAAGATCGGCAAGGGCGGCATCATCCAGAAGGAAGGCGCGATCTTCCTCAGCCGGGTGGGCCTGCTGTGCGGCGCCTGCAACAAGGTCACCCGCGCCGTCATCGTCGACCAGAAGGGCGAAAAGGCCCGGGTCTGCAAACTCTGCAACGAGCCTATCGGCCGCAAGTAAGCGCCGCCGGGCAGTATCACCGATCGAATCGAAGGAGATTTCGGCATGGCAAAGACGCAAGAAGGGACCCCCGAAGCCGGCAAGGCCCCGAAGGCCCCCAAGGCCCCGAAGGCCGCTGAGGCCGGCAAGGCCCCTGAGGCCGGCAAGGCCCCCGAGGCCGGCAAGGCCCCCAAGGCCGCCAAACCGGCGGGTCCAAAGTCTATTCCAAGGCTGAAGCAGAAGTATACGTCCGAAGTTCTGCCCAAGCTGCTTACCTCGTACAAGAACCCGATGGCCGTTCCCCGGGTCGCCAAGGTCGTCCTCAACATGGGTGTCGGCGCCGCGACCCAGAACAGCAAACTGCTCGACGCGGCGGTGGGCGAGCTGACCCAGATCGCCGGCCAGAAGCCGGTCATCACCCGGGCCCGGAAGTCGATCTCGAACTTCAAACTGCGCGAGGGCGTGCCCATCGGCACGACGGTCACCCTGCGCGGTGATCGCGCCTACTTCTTCCTGGACAAGCTGTTCAATATCGTCGTCCCCCGCATCCGCGACTTCCGCGGGCTGTCGCCCAAGTCCTTTGACGGGCGCGGCAATTACAGCCTGGGACTGCAGGAACAGCTGGTCTTCCCTGAGATCAAGTACGACCAGGTCGAAAAGGTCCAGGGAATGAACATCACCATCGTCACGACCGCCAAAACCGACGGCGAAGCCCGGGAGCTCCTGTCTCTGCTGGGAATGCCGTTCCGCCGGGCCCAGAAGAGTTAAAGGAGTCAGTATGGCCAAGAAAGCATTGATCATGAAGTGGCAGGGGAAGCCCAAGTTCTCGACCCGGGCCTACAATCGCTGCCGGATCTGTGGTCGCCCTCGCGGATACATCCGGGATTTCCAGATGTGCCGCATCTGCTTCCGGAGCCTGGCCTCCCGCGGCCAGATCCCGGGCGTGACCAAGTCGAGCTGGTAGGAGAGCGACCATGAGCATGACTGATCCCATCGGCGATATGCTGACCCGCATCCGCAACGCCAATCAGGTGAAGCACGAAAGCGTCGAGATGCCTTCCTCCAAAATGAAGATCGAGATCGCCAAGATCCTCAAGAAGGAAGGGTTCATCCGCGACTTCCGGTACTACAAGTTCCAGAACAAGTTCAATCTCAAGATCTTCCTCAAATACGGGGAACGCCAGGCCCGGCACATTCTCGGCATCCGCCGGATGTCCAAGCCCGGCCGCCGGATCTATTCCCCGACGGAACGTCTCGAGAAGGTTCTCGGTGGTCTGGGTGTCGCCATCCTCTCCACCTCCAAGGGCATCATGACCGACAAGGACGCGCGCAAAGCCGGTGTCGGCGGTGAAGTCCTCGCCCACATCTGGTAGGAGGCCGCCATGTCACGCATTGGCAAGAAACCCATTCCCGTCCCCTCCGGCGTGGAGGTCAACATCTCCGGGCATTCCGTGTCGATCAAGGGGCCGAAAGGCACCCTGCGGCGCGAGTTTCCGCCCGAGGTCAAGATCACCAAGGACAAGGACCACCTGCAGTGCTCCATTCCCGAGAACAGCGAGAAGCCGGTCCGGGCGAAGTATGGCCTGGTCCGCAGTCTGCTGGCCAACATGGTGCAGGGCGTGACCAAGGGGTACACCCGTGAGCTCGAGGTCGTCGGGCTCGGCTACAAGGTCAAGGCCGAAGGCGCCAAGGTCACCTTCAACATCGGGTATTCCCACCCGGTGACCTTCGAGCCCCCCAAGGACGTCACCCTGAAGGTCGAGCCCGGGGTCAAACAGCCCGGCGGCCTCGATGTCGCCGCCCGGGTCATCGTGACCGGGATCGACAAGGAGAAGGTCGGCCAGGTGGCCGCCGACATCCGGGGGATCAAGCCTCCCTGCCACTACAAGGGCACCGGCATCCGCTACGCGGGTGAGCAGGTCCGGATCAAGGAAGGCAAGAAGCTGGCCGCGTAACGGCGCCGCTTGACGACGGAGAAGCATATGAACAAGGCGAACAAGAAGAAGGAAATGCGTGTCAAGCGACACGAGCGCGCCCGGTTCTACCTGAGCGGGACGACCGAGCGCCCCCGGCTGGCGGTCTTTCGCAGCCTGAACCACATCTACGTCCAGATCATCGACGACGACAAGGGCATCACGCTGGCGCAGGCCAGCTCCGCCGAGAAGGCGGCCCGCGACCAGAAGGTCAACGGCGGCAACAAGGCGGGGGCCCGCGTGGTCGGAACCATGATTGCGGAGCGCGCCAAGGCCAAGGGCATCACCCAGGTGGTGTTCGACAAGGGCGGGTTCAAGTATCACGGCCGGGTCAAAGAACTGGCTGAGGGCGCCAGAGCCGGCGGCCTGCAATTCTAAAGGAGCTGACCATGGCAACCGACAACACCAATCCCACCACCTCCACTGCCCCGACTCCCACCACCCCCACCAGCGACCACCGCGATCAGCGCGACCACCACGGCCCGCGGCGCGACGGCCCGGGGCGGGGCCGTCGTGACGGCCGCGGCCGCTTCGGCCAGGACCAGGCGGAAAGCGAGTTCGTCGAGAAGATCATCGCGGTCAACCGCGTCAGCAAGACCGTCAAGGGCGGCCGGCATTTCGGCTTCTCGGTCCTGGTCTGCGTGGGTGACCAGAAAGGCCGCGTGGGCATCGCCCTCGGCAAGGCCAAGGCGGTTCCCGACGCTGTCCGCAAGGGCCTCGAGAAGGCCAAGAAGTGCCTGATCACCGTTCCCCTGAATAAGGGCACCATTCCCCACCCCTTCCTGGGCAAGTTCGGCGCCAGCTCCGTCATGCTGAAGCCGGCGGCCCCCGGCACCGGCGTCATCGCCGGCGGTGCGGTGCGCGCGATCTTTGAGGCGCTCGGGGTGAAGGACCTGCTCTCCAAGCGCATCGGGTCGAACAACCCGGTTAACGTGGCCAAGGCCACCTGGGACGCCCTCAAGAAACTGCGCGGCGTCGGCGACGTGGCCAAGATGCGGGGCCTGACCCCCGGCCAGGTCATCTTTGGTTAGGAGTCCGGTCATGGAAAGCAAGACCGTCACCGTCAAACTGATCAAGAGTTCCATCGGCGCCACCGAGCGTCAGAAGCGGACCATCCACGCCCTGGGCCTGCGCCGCATGCAGCAGGAAGTCACCCTTCCGGCCAATCCCGCGATCCTCGGGATGATCAAGAAGGTTGAACGCTGGCTGGAAGTCAAGTAAGGAGACCATCCACCATGTTGACTCTGGGAAATCTGAAGAAGGCCCTCGGCTCCACCCACACCCGGAAACGGATCGGCCGCGGCAAGGGTTCCGGCCACGGCAACATGTCCACCCGCGGTCACAAGGGCCAGACGGCCCGCTCCGGCAAGCCTCACCCCTATGCGGGGTTCGAAGGCGGCCAGATGCGCCTCGTCCGGACCCTCCCCAAGCGGGGCTTCGTCAGCCCCCACCGGGTGACCTACTCCCTCGTGAACCTGGCCTCCCTCGACCAGTTCGATGCCAACACCAACGTCACCATCGAACTGCTGAAGGAAAAGGGTCTGGTCAAGAACCTGCATCACCCCATCAAGATCCTGGCCCGGGGTGAGATCTCCAAAGCCCTCACCGTCCATGCGCATCGGTTCTCCGAGTCCGCCAAGGCGAAGATCGAGAAAGCCGGTGGCAAGGCGGAGGTGATCTGAGTGTTCCAGAGCCTCGCCAACTCGATGAAGATTCCGGAGCTCCGGAATCGGATTCTCTTCACCCTGGGCATGATCGTGGTGTTCCGCATCGGCACCCACATCCCGACGCCGGGCGTTGATGCCAAGATGCTGACGCAGAACCTCCCCAGCTCGGAGCTGTTCAGTTTTCTGAACATGTTCTCCGGCGGGGCCCTGCGGCGTTTCTCGGTGTTCGCCCTCGGCATCGCCCCGTACATCAACGCTTCGATCATTATGCAGTTGTTGGTTTACGTCATTCCCTACCTCGAACATCTGGCCAAAGAGGAAGGGGAGGAAGGGCGCAAGATGATCAGCCAGTACACCCGGTATGGCACGGTGCTGATCGGTGCGTTGCAGGCTTTCGGCATCAGTTTCATGCTGGAGCGGTACGGGGTCGTCCCCCAGCCGGGCTGGCCGTTCAAGATCATGGCCGTCATCACCCTGACCGCCGGCACAGCTTTCATCATGTGGCTTGGTGAGCAGATGACCTCGCACGGCATCGGGAACGGGATCTCCATCCTGATCACCGCCGGCATCCTGGCCTCCCTGCCGGAAGCGATCATCCACCAGATCTACCTGTTCTCCGGCAGTGCGGAGGACGTGGTGAAGACCATTCTTCTGCTGATCGTGGTCGTGGTGGTCATCATGGGCATCGTGACGGTGCAGGACGGGGTCCGCAAGATCCCCGTCCAGTATGCGAAGCGAGTGGTCGGGCGGCGCGTCTACGGCGGCCAGAACACCTTCATCCCCCTGCGGGTGAACCAGGCCGGTGTTATCCCGGTCATCTTCGCCAGCTCGATCCTGCTGTTCCCGTCGATGATTGCCAACTGGATCCAGAGCCTGGATTCGATGCAGGAACTGATCAAGAATCCGATCATCTACTTCCTGCTGAACATCTTCCATTACAACAGCTGGACCTATCTGTTCCTGTATGCGGTCCTGATCATCTTCTTCACCTACTTCTACACCGCCATCACCTTCAACATCCAGGAACTGTCGGACAACATGAAGAAATACGGCGGGTTCATCCCGGGCATCCGCGCGGGCCGGCCCACCGTCGATTATCTCGAGCGGACCCTGTCGCGCATCACCCTGGCGGGCGGCATCTTCCTGGCCGTGGTGGCGGTGGTTCCCAACCTGCTGATCAACATCATGAACGTGCAGTTCTACTTCGGTGGAACGGCCCTCCTGATCGTGGTCGGCGTGGCCATGGACACCATGCGCCAGCTCGAATCCCACCTGGTGACCCGGCATTACGAAGGGTTCATGAAGAAGAAAGGTCTGCGGTAGAACATGGCGAAGAAACCCGTCCTCAACCTGATCCTGATGGGCCCCCCCGGCGCGGGGAAGGGAACCCAGGCCAAGATGCTGGTGGAGAAATACGGCATCCCGCAGATCTCCACGGGAGACCTGTTGCGGGCGGCCATCGCCAGCGGTTC
>CAZKPI010000204.1:3012-7964 GCA_964554555.1 uncultured bacterium | reverse complement strand
TTGCAGATGGCATCGCAGTTGGCCCAGAACTCGGGGGTGATGCCGGTGTAGGTGGCGTTCTTCAGCAGGCGGCCCAGCCGGCCGTCCTTGATCTCGTAGGCCAGCTCGGTGCCGAACTGGAAGTTGAGCCGCTTGTCGTCGATCGACCAGGACTTGTTGGTGACCAGGTAGAGACCGTCCTTCGTGTCGGCGATCAAATCGTCGAAAGCCCAGGTGCCCGGGGCGAGGTTGACGTTGGTCATCCGCACGATCGGGATGCGGTTCCAACGGCAGGCGCGGTTGGCGGCGCTGGTGGCGCGGCCGATCTCGGCGGCGGTTTCGCGGTTGGACAGGTAGCCGACGAACTGCCCGTTCTTCACGATATCGGTGCGGCAGGCGGGCATGCCGTCGTCATCGTAGCCGAAGGTGCCCAGCCCGTTGGGGATGGTGCCGTCCTGGTAGAGGTTGACGAGATCGGAGCCGTAACGGAACCGGCCGGCTTTGTCCGGGGTCAGGAAGGAGGTGCCCGCGTAGCTGGCCTCCATGCCCAGGGCGCGGTCGAGCTCGACGGCATGGCCGCAGGACTCGTGGATCTGCAGGGCCAGCTGGGTGGGGTCGAGAATGATGGTGGTGACGCCGGCCGGGCAGGCGGGGGCGGTCAGCAGGGCCCGGGCCTCCTCGGCGATGCGGCGGGCATTGCCCGGCAGATCCATGGCGCGGATGTGCTCGAACCCGCCGGTCAACTGCTGGCGGCCGAACGAGTTGGGGTAACTGCGTTTCTGCACTTCCCCGTGGCCCACGGCGGTACACTCGAGGCCGCCGCCGGACTCCATCAGCTCCTGGCGGATGTAGGACCCTTCGGTGCTGGCGAAGTGCTTGTCGATGCGCAGGAACCCGAGAGAGGTGCGGACGACCTTGAGGTCGGGAACCTCGCGGGCCGCGGCGTCAGCCTTCATCATCAGGGCGAGCTTCTCTTCGAGCGGGAGGGCGAAGGGGTCCTCGACGAACGGGGTGCGGTAATGGCCGGTGACGGCGGGGGCGGCGGGAAACCGGATGCCGCCTTCCTTGCGGGCCAGTCCGGAACAGCGGGCCACCTCCGCCGCCTCGCGCACAATGCGCTCCCAGAGCGGAAGGGACGGCGCCGAACTGAACCCCCAGGCCCCGTCGATCAGGACCCGGACGCCGAACCCTTCGTCGTCGGTCTTGGCAATGCTTTCGACCCGCCCGTTCTTGACGGTCAGGGTCTCGTTTTCCTCGCGGATGAACCGGACGTCGGCATACTGCGCTCCGAGCGACCGGGCGTAATCCACGATCTTCAGCAGTTGGTCTTTCATGTCCTTCCCCACGGTGAATTGTGTGGGATTGTATAGCCCGGGCCCCTCCGAGTCAACGAAAGTTTCAGGAGGGAGGGGACCGGGGAAGGGGACGGGAGGGGGGGCAGAGCGGCGGCCGGGAGGATGGGAGGGCAAAAGGGGGAAGGCCGGAGGGGAGGCCCTGAGCAAAGCCGCGAGGCGGCGAGGCGGGGGAAGGGATGACGGAAGGAGGAAGTTCCCAAAAGACCCGGCATTCCCGGAATGCCGCGGTCTGGCCCCCCGGCCGCCGGGCACCCGGTGACGGCCGTCAGTAGGGGTCGTAGACGCGGGGAACGCGGGCGTTGATCTGGCAGGTCACCTCGTAGGTGATCGTTCCCAGCGCTCCGGCCCATTCGTAGGCGGTGATGCTCTCTTCACCCGACTGCCCGATGAGCACGACCTCGTCACCGACCTTCACGTCGGTTTCGGGGCCCAGGTTGGCCATGCTCTGATCCATGCAGACCCGGCCGACCACCGGAACACTGCGGCCCTTGATCAGCACCCGTCCTTTGTTCGAAAACAGCCGGTTGAACCCGTCGGCATACCCGGCCGGGAAGGTGGCGATCCAGGTATCCTCGGGGGCGATCCAGGAGCGGCCGTAGCCGACCGAGGTGCCGGCTTTCACCTGCTTCAGGAAGGAGACGCGGGTCAGGAAGGACAGCCCCGGCTTGAGGGGGATGGTCTGCGGCGTCTCATGCGAAGGGTAGAACCCGTACAGCATGATGCCCGGCCGCACCAGGTTCAGCCAGGATTCCGGGTGGGCGAGGATGCCGCCGGAGTTGGCCGCGTGGACCAGGGGGATCTTGCGGCCGATCTGGCTTTCGATCGTGTCGACCGTTTTTTTGAACGCCGCCACCTGGCGCTGGGTGAACATCTTGTTCAGCTCGTCGCTGACCGGAAGGTGGGTGAACACCCCTTCCAGGAACAGATGGGGGCATTTCTTCTCGATGGCCAGGGCCATCTCGGGAGCCTGCTCGGGGGCCACCCCGATGCGCCCCATGCCGGTGTCGATCTTGAGATGGACGGCCACCCGCTTGTCAAGCCGGGCGGCGACCGCCTCGAGTTCGGCGATGTTGGCGGAGTCACAGACGGACAGGGCGAGGTCGTGCCGGACGGCCGCTTCCATCTCCTCGGGGAAGGCAGGGCTGAACTTCAGGATGGGCAGGCGGATGCCGGCTTCCCGCAGTTGGATGCCCTCGGGGACGGTGGCCACCCCCAGCCAGTCGACCCCGATGCGTTCGGCCATGCGGGAGATCTCGACGGCGCCGTGGCCGTATCCGTTCGCCTTGACGGCGAGCAGGATCTTGCGGTCGGGTCCGACCGCTTCGCGGATCCCCTCGATGTTGAACCGGATGTTCTGCAGGTGGACGCGGGCGTGGGTCTGATACAGCATGGTCATTTCCCCCGGATCACGAACTTGTGGACGTAGGGCGAGGTCGACAGGGCCAGCAGGGCGCCGTAGCCAGGGTAGAAGGAGATTTCCCCCCCCACCTCGGGCCGGGGCGTGACATCCTCGACGTCGACGAGCAGGTGATCGCTCGACCCGCCAAGGACGATGACGCGGGGGTCGACGGGGGTGATGCCGTCCACCACCACATCCTGGCGCCCCAGGTTGCAGATGGCCCGCCAGCGGACCCCGCGGTCGACGAAGGTGGTGGTGCCGCCGAAGGCGTCCTGGCCGCGGTCCCCGATGGGGATCGAGGGCTTCCGCTCCAGCTCGATGACCTGCCCCACTCCGATCACGGTGTCCTGGCGGGTGCCGGGGAAGGGGGAGCGGTCGATGACGTTGCGGCCCAGCAGGATCGCCTCGCCCACGCGGAAATGGTTGATCTCGGGGGGCATCTTCCCCGAGGCGAGCAGGGGCAGACCGGAACTGTTGCCGCCGGAGAGGAGGTTGAGGGGAAGGCCGGTCTCGCGGCGGCAGAGATCGCGGACCTGGACCAGCTTCTGCATGTTCTCGACCGACGGGATCACGCCGCCGTAACAGGCGAGATTACAGCCCAGGCCGGCCACCTCGAGGTTGGGCAGATCCCGGGCGGTCTTCACCACCTCGACGGCCCGGTCGGGCCAGACCCCTTCGCGCAGGTCGCCGACGTCGATCATGATGATGACCTTGTGCACGACCCGCTGGGCGCAGGCGGCCGCGGAGAGGGCGCGCAGGGTGGGAAGGCCGGAGTTCAGGCTGTAGTCGGCGGCCTGGACCACCTCATAGGCCTCGGAGGGAGCAGGAAGGCGCAGGAGCATCAGGGGGACGCGGAACCCCAGGCCGCGCAGGGCCCAGAGGTTGGCGACCCGCGAGTCGGCCAGCATGTCGGACCCGGCCTGGATCATGGCCTCGGCCACCGAGGGGTGGGCGGCGGAAACCTTGGTGACGCAGGCCAGCTGAGCCCCGTGCTGGTGACAGAGCCCGGCGATGGCCCGGGCGTTCTCGCAGATGCGGTCCTGGTAGATTTCCAGGCGAGGGGTGCGATTGAGCATGTACGACCTCCAGGGGAGAAGTGACCAGGCGATCAGCCCGGGTGTCGGTGGGCAGGGAGGCGGGAAAGGGCCAGACGGGCGCCGGAAGAGGGCCTCACGGTTGCCGGCCCTTTCCCCCGGCCCAGGCGGTGAAGACGGCGCGGACGGCTTCCGGATCGGCGTCGGCGATGGTGCCCATGGCCGAGAACAGATACTGCCGGTCGAGGAGGATCTTCGCCTCGGGCTGGGGAAGCAGGAACTTGCCGGGCCCGGTGCACATCGCCCGCAGGATGCCCTCCCCTCCTTCGACGCGGGTCAACGCCCCGCCGGTGCCGATCACCCATTTCACCGCGGTGAGATCCTTGCCCCGCACGATCTGCTTGCGGCCGGACGGCGTATACAGGTCGTGCAGGGTGCCGGCGTGGCGGCGGATCCCGGCCTCGACGGCCCGGGCGCACAGCCAGCGGGTGACTTCCCGCTCGCGTTCGGTGGCGGGCATGGCCCGCACCTCCGCGGCCCTGGCCTGCCACTGGGCGTCGGCGGTCAGATCGAAAATGTGCCGGGCGTTGACGAAGACCCCCAGGTCGCCCTCGACGGTGCGCTTGGCGCGCGGCTCGGGGTCGGTCACCTTGTCGGCGAACGCCGGACTGCCGTCGGTCACCGAATGGACGTCGGTGGTGGCGCCGCCGACGTCGAGGACGACGACGTCGCCCATCGCTTCGGCGAAGATCTCAGCCGCCTTCAGAACGGCCCCGGGCGTGGGCAGAACCGGCCGGGAAGTCAGCTGGCGCAGTTTCTCCATCCCCGGGGCGTGGATGATGTGACGCGCGAAGGCTTCCTGGATGAGCTTGCGCACGGGGTCGACGTTCAGCACGTCGACGTCGGGGAAGACGTTGGGCGCCACCAGGACCTCACTGCCGGTGTCGGCGAAGAACTCGCGGACGGTGCCGGCCAGGGCGGCATTGCCGGCGTAGATGACGGGAACGCCCAGGCGGGCGGCGGCCAGGTCGGCGGCGTTGTCGAGCACCACGTCGCGCGCCCCGAAGTCGACCCCGCCCGCCAGCAGGATGAGGTTGGGCCGAATCTTCCGAATCTCCTCGAGGTCGGAGGGGGTGAGGCGGCCGGCGGTCACCAGCTTGATGATGGCACCGGCGCCGAGGCTGG
>CAZKPI010000204.1:725-2978 GCA_964554555.1 uncultured bacterium | reverse complement strand
GACCGTCGTGCGCAGGCCGCCGGCGGCCGAACTGTTGACGAAGACCTCGGCCCCGTCCCTGCGGCGGCGCGAGGTGTGCTGAAGTTCGGCCAGGGCGCCGCGCACCCCGATCTCCACGTCGCCCTGGGCGATGGAGGTGGGGGCGAACCCCTGCGCGACGTGCCGCAGAAGACCGTCCGGACCCCGGACGAACCCGTTGGCCTTGGTGATGGTACTGCCGACCTCGATGGTCAAAATGTCAATGTCGCGATTCATGTACAGGATGCCGGCGCGGGAAAGGTGAAGGACGTGCGGACGGGGAGGCGGCCGGGGACCCCCGCCGCGAACGCGCGAAGACCCGGACCCCGGCCGGGGGGCCGGAGCCCGGCAATCTTCTCGCGGAGAGACGGGGGAACGATGGCTCAGCGCCCCCGCTGGCGCAGGATCTTGACCATCGAGTTGACCACGTGGATGCCCTTGGTGCCGCGGCCGAACCCGTCGTCCATGCCGGCCTGCCGGGCGATGTCGCGGGTGACCTGGGTGCCGCCGCTGATCAGGATGACCTGGTCGCGGATGCCCTTCTCGCGGCACAGCTCGTCGAGCTTGCGCATCATGGCCTTGTGGACGTCGTTGTGCGAGATGATCGTGCTGATCAGGATGGCCTGGGCGCCGGTCTCGATGGCGGCATCGACCAGTTTCCCGACCGGCACCGAGGTGCCGAGGTAGTGGTATTTGACCCCGTATTTCTCGATGCCGCCGTGCTTGATGTCGAGGATCTCGCGCAGGCCGACCGAATGCTCGTCCTCGCCGACGGTGCCGGCGACGACCCGCAGTCCGTACTGCTTGACGGCCGCGCGCAGTTCGTCTTCGGGCAGGATCTCCTCCTTGGGCGGGATCTTCAGGGTCTTTTTGTCGATGGCGATATCGACCTTCCCTTTCACTTCGAGGAAGGTGCCCTCCGCCGGATGCATGACCTGGGCGTTGATGACCTCGGGGTCCGAAAGCCCCATCTTCTTCGCGATCTCGAGCGCCGCGACGCGGGCCACGTCGATCTCCTCGGGCAGGAAGAACTGCAACAGCATGGTGCCGTCGCCGGCCCACTCGGCCTCGGGCTTGATCATCCCGCCCTTCCGGTAGGGAAGGGTCTTCTCGAGCCGTGCGTGACAGCTGTCACCGGGATCGAGTTCGTCGATGTAGACGATCTTGTCGGGCCGGCAGAAGGTACAGCCGTCGATGACATCGCAGGGTTTCTTCACCCCGGCGGGCGGGTGGTTGTGGCCGAAGTGACTGCAGACCGGGGCGAAGTAGTCGGCCTCGCGCTTGACGATACTGCCGGCCCCCACCCCGCCCTTCCCGTCGCGGGCGATGCCGTCGCCGTTGCGCTCGGGATACTTCGCCGAGTCGACGAAAAAGCCCTTCTCGACCGCGGCGAAGTAGCCGCCCGCCTCGATCAGCTCCTCGAGGAAACAGACGGCGCGCTCCTTCAGGTCGCGGACGATTTCCCCCAAGGGCCCGGAGCGGTCGATCTTGACCAGCTCCTGGATGCCGTCCAGCGCGACCAGGGTCTGCTTGGCCGTCTCGATGCCGCGGATGTTGTTGTAGTGCCACGGCACGTTGCGGCCCTCGTCGGGGGTGATGGTGCTCTGGATGTCGGCGCGGGTCAGGGCCGAGATCAGGGTGTCGATGACGTGGGTGCGGGTGGCCTCCTCGATGTCGGCCTCGATGTAGCGGGTGTTCTGCTGGGCCCGCATCTTGTACTCGCTGAAGAAATCGCGCAGGGCGACCGCGTAGGGCAGGTCATACCACAGTTTGGGGGCGGGCGGCGCGCAGGGCGGCACCGTCGACAGGCCGATCAGGTCCTTGGGCATGCCGGCGGCGACGGAAAAGGCCGAGTTGATGCCGTGCTGGACGAGCAGTTCGGGCATGACCGACCAGCCTTCCTTGGCGGTGGCGTTGGCGTTGTGGGCCCCGTCGATCTGGAAGATGCGGGCGCCGGCCATCACGCACTTGGCCTCGGCGGCGTCGATGAACGAGCGGTACATGTTGACGTTGCGGTACAGCACGTTGTACTGCGGGTCCTGGTGGGCGCCGTTGATGCCTTCCTCGGCGAACAGCACGGCCACCTCGGGGCCGGCCACGCCCGAGACGTAGGAATGGAAGTTGATCGGCCGGCCGACCTCGGCTTCGATCAGGTCGCAGGCCTTGCGGCTGGCGCGGATCTGCTTGCGGGTGATCGGCACGCCGCCGACCCCCTCCGGGGTGCCTTCCAGCAGG
>CAZKPI010000204.1:0-626 GCA_964554555.1 uncultured bacterium | reverse complement strand
TGTCGTCCTCGAACCGCCCGGAGGCGATCTCGGTGGTGATGACGGGCTGGGGCTGAGGGTCGATGTGGTCGAAATACTTCGAGGCCGGCAGGGGCACCGATTGCTTGAGGGGCTTCGTCATCGTCCGGTAATGGAACTTCCCGACCTGGTAGCCGCCGGGAACCGGCTCGCGCCAGGTCCAGCCCTTGCGCGGCGGGTGGTACGTGTCGAGACCGCTGAGGATCTCCTCGATGTCGATCTTGGTCCTGGGGTCGAGGGTTTTCATCGGTTCACCTCCCGAACAGGCCGTCGAGGCACTTGGGGTCGTCGATGATCTTCTTCGCCGCCCCGCGGATGTCGGTCTTGAACTTCTGGCTGATCTTCAGCACGACGTGTCCGGCGCCGTGGCCCAGCAGGCCGGCCTCGTGGATGCGGCCGACCACGCCCTTGGTCGACACGCTGTCGATGCCCATGCGCAGGAGGACGGCCCGCTCGATTGAGGGGCTGGTGTGCGTCTTCGCCAGCTCGACCATCGGCTCGACGGCCTGGCGGCACAGGTCCCAGAACCGTTCCTTGAGCTGGTCGTCGCTCAGCTTCCGGAGGGCGGCGCGCCGCTCCTCGAATTTCCTGATCCGTTCGGTGTCGCT
>CAZKPI010000203.1:6339-7968 GCA_964554555.1 uncultured bacterium | reverse complement strand
CCAGGTCGTGGAACCGCGCTCCCAGGCGGCGGGCCAGGTGCCACCCCACCACCGTCTTGCCGGCACCCATGAACCCGACGAGCACCACAGGAAACCGCAGGCCGGCCTCCGTTCCGGTCATCGCCGGCCCCCTTCACGCCGCCGGCGGGCCCCCTGGCGGAGGGCACCCCGGGCGGGAACCGCCGCCATCCCTGACCGTGCGGGGGCCCGGTCGACCTCGTGGCGGCCGGCATGAAACCGACCACCCCCGACAGGCGGGGTGGTCGGCGGCGGGGTCAAAGCGGGGGAAAGGCGCACGGGGAAGGGGGTGGTTCGACCGTCCGGAATGACAACGGGCGCAATCCGGAGACTGCGCCCGTGGTTCGCGGCAAAGGTCAGTTGACCGGCACGCCAGGGGCTCCCACGCTGGGAACCGGAATCTGCTGGCCGCCGCCGGGGCCGCCGACCGGGATCTCGGGGGGCTTGATCGGGGTCGGGGTGAAGTTGGTGCCGCCGGTGCCGAAGGTGCCGTTGTTGTAGCCGGAGCCGAACCCGTAGGTGGTGGTCTGGCCGGTGGTCACGCCGAGCAGGTTGCGGATCAACCCGATCAACTGCGACAGGCGCATGGTGACCCCATTGAAATCCTGCATCAGCAGGTAGAACTTGATCTTGCCGGTGCGGTCGAGGATTTCCTCGATCAGGGGCAGGTAGGCGGGATCGAGATTCGCCTTTTTCAGGGCCGATTGGGCGTTGTTCAGGTGGCCGAGGGCGGAAATCTCGTCGCGGACATTGGGCTGAAGGGAGCGGCCGCACATCTCGAGGTCGGAGGCGACCATGGTCAGAAGGCTGATCAGCACGTGGTCATTGGGGTCGATCTTGTAGCCCCTCAGTTCGAAGGCCATCAGGGGGCTGAACACGGCGGCGGACAAAACCAAGGCGAGCACGAGAGCGCGTTTCATGAAAGGGACTCCTCCTCGTTCGCGAAATTCCGAGTCAACAGATCAACTATACCACATTTTTCCGGGACCCGGAAGGATACAGGAACCGGCCACTTGCACCACCTGGGGTTTCCCACTATACTCCGCGAGAGCAAATGTCCATCCCTGCGCGAATTCCGGTCCAAACCTTCTGGAGAGGCGGAAAGATCCACCCCCAGGTCGTGGCCCTGCTGGCCCTCGGCCTGGGGGTTTCCCTCATCCTGTCCGCGTGGCGATCGCTCAGCCGCGAGTTCGCCGGCGTCGAAAAACGGGCGGAAGCGGGATATTCACCGGGCTATTGGGTGTATCTGGTCCCCTCCAATTTTTTGGAGGGCCCCGTCCCGCCGGATTCCCTGGTCAAGAAGCTGACCGAATCGGGCCGCCGCCGGGTGGGCATCTCCAAGGTGGTCTACGGAGAGGTCAGGGAATTCCAGACCATTTCCAAAGGGGCCTTCTCTCCCTTTATCTACCTGGAAAACGAACGGCATCTCGACCTGGGAGTCCAGTGGCTGTTCTGGGGCCTTATTTCCATCGGGGTTTCCATCTTCGCTTTTCTCTCAGGCCAGAAACCCGCTCCTTTGGAAGCTGAGACCCCGGAGGTCCCCTTCGAGGAGTGAATTTTCCACACCGTTTTTGTGTGCGCGAATTTCACATGACCGAGGCACCCATTTTT
>CAZKPI010000203.1:0-6319 GCA_964554555.1 uncultured bacterium | reverse complement strand
AAAAGCACATGCCTGTTTACTTTTCTAGCACGTGCCTTCTGACTTCCGTCCGCCCTCTCATCGCCTGAAAACCACGGAAACGCTATCCAGAAGCGGATTTCAGAAAAAACCCAACGCAGAACACGTTTGCCGCCGAGAAGTGGCACGTTAGTTGCGGGTTAGGGGCGGAATGGTTTTCGACAGGATGTGTAACAAAATGTTCAACACCAAGGTCCTTGCCACCTACCAGGACTACGTGCTGATCCGCGTCGACCCGAAGAGCAATCTTCAGGTCTGGGTGAAGTTGCCTCCCCAAGGGCGCTGAGCGCGACACCCCAGAGCTCAGAGAACCTGAAGGCCTGACCGGGTCTTCAGGTTTTTCTTTTCCCGAAGTCTCTTCCAGCCAGCCTGGGGCGAACCCCGGCCAATCGCAGGAACGCCGGCCTGCCCGGTGCCGGGAAACCATTTCCCCCTCGGGAAGGCCTATCCTTCCCGAGGGGAATGGTTCCGTCAGCGGGACAGGTAGCGCATCGGGTCGACCACCGCCCCTTTGCGACGAACCTCGAAGTGGAGATGAGACCCGGTGGTGACGCCCGTCCGGCCGACCTGGCCCACCGCCTGCCCGGCCCCAACCGTCTGGCCGAGCTTCACCGACAACCGCGAACAATGAGCATAGACGGTGGACATCCCATGGCCGTGGTCGACTTCCACCATCAACCCATAACCGGACCGCCACCCCGAGTAGATCACGCGCCCCGGGGCCACCACGCGGATGCTGGTCCCGGTGCGGGCCGGAATGTCGATCCCGGTGTGGAAGGTGCGGGAGACGCGCCGGTAGGGGTGTTTCCGGTAGCCGAAAAAGGAACTGATCTTCCCCGAGACAGGCATCATGAACGTGCCGAGGGGGCCGGCCGGCTGGAAATCGGCGGGAAGGCGGAGGGTGGAACCGGCCGCCCGCGAAGGCAGACGTCGCCTGGCGAGGGTGACATTGAAGGACCGCACCGCCCCCCGATCCGAACCGTGGGGCCCAAGGGTGTCAAAAAACATGCTCTTGGACTGTGGAGGAGGGGCAACCATCGGCTGGGAATCAAGGGACCTGCCTGCCGGCGGGAAGGGAACCTGGACTCCCGCCTGGGCGCCAGAGAGAAGAACACCAACGAACAGGGTAACGAAAACGATCCTACGCAACAGGGAAACCGTGCGCATTCTCATTTTTGCCGATTTCGCCCGTCCGGCCGCGGCCGGAAATCGGCTTCTCCTTCCTGCTGCCTACGAGGTTAGCTGACGGGTTCGGAGTCTGGAAGGCCCCCTACCCTGGCTGAAACCAGGGATTCACCCCTAGGACTTGGGTCCCCCGCTCTCGATGGGCCATCGAGATTCGGCGAATGGGTGCATTTATACCGTATCCCCGACCGCTTGTCAACCCGCGAATTCCGGGAGGGGCTGGTTCGCGCCAGATCCTCCTTGGATGCCGTTTCCCGAAGGATAATGCCGGAAGAGATCCCTGCCCTGGAACATTGACTTGTCGTCCCTCCTGGGGCATGATGTCGCCACCATGACCCCCTCCACCGCCATCCGCGTCTGCTCCCTGCATCGCGAGTTCGTCGTCACCCCCAAAGACGAGGGTCTGCTGGCCAGTTTCCGCAACCTCTTCCGGCCCCGCCGGGAAACCCTGCAGGCCGTGCAGGGCCTCGACCTGGAAATCCAGACCGGAGAGATGGTGGGCTTTCTGGGCCCCAATGGGGCAGGCAAGACCACCACCCTCAAGATGCTGTCCGGCCTCATCCCCCCAACCTCCGGGACCATCGAGGTGGCCGGCCGCCAGCCCTTCCGCCGCGAGGCCGCCTTCCTGAACCAGATCTCCCTGGTGATGGGACAAAAGCAGAATCTATGGTGGGACCTGCCGCCCGCCGAAACCCTGGCCATCCACCGGGAGATCTATGGCCTCTCTTCAGAGGAATTCCGGCGGCGGCGCGACGAACTGGTCGATATGCTCGAGATCGGCCCCTGCCTGACCATCCAGGCCCGCAAACTCTCCCTCGGGCAACGGATGCGCTGTGAACTCGCCACCGCCCTCCTGCACCGCCCAGGCATCCTGTTCCTCGACGAACCGACCATCGGCCTGGACATCCTGATGCAGAAACGGATCCGGACCTTCCTCCTGGACTACCATGCCCGGTTCGGCACCACCGTCCTGCTGACCTCCCACTACATGGAGGACGTCGCCGCCCTCACCCGCCGCGTCATCGTCATCAACCTCGGACGCAAGGTGTTCGACGGCCCCCTCTCCACCCTGACCGCCCAGGCCCGGCCCGAGCGCATTCTGACCGTCACCTTCCAGGCCATACCGGCCTCGTTCGACCCCGAACGGCTCGGGCGCCTCCAGCATCAGGACGGGCCCCGGTTCCAGATCATCATCGCCCGCGAGCGGGCCCCCGAGATCGCCGCCCACCTCTATGCCACCGGGGCGGTCAGCGACCTGACCCTCGAGGAGCCGCCCCTCGAGGAGGCCATGGCCGACCTCTTCGCCGCGGATCCGTCCCGCGGACTGGAACGCTCCTCCCCACGGCCCGGGTCATGACCCCCTCTCCGTCGCCACCCTTGGCGGAACCCGGTCCCTGCCCGGTGCCGCCGCCTCCCGATGATCCCCCGGGACTGGCGGCCTGGGCGGCCCGCGCCGCCCGGCGCCGCTGGAGGATCGGCCGTCAGCTGGTGTCGGCCAACTGGCAGATGGCGCTGGGCTACCGCGGAATGCTGGTGGTGGACTCCTTCCGGGCCATGCTCAACCCGCTGGTCCTGGTGCTGGCCTGGCTGTCGGTGACCCGCCACGCCGGGGGGGAGTTTGCCGAGGGGGATTACCTGCTGTATTACCTTGCCCTTCCCATCGTGACCAAGGTCACCGAGTGCTGGACGGTCTTCACCCTGTCCGAGGAGATCCGCAGCGGCACCCTCAACCGCCACCTCCTCAAACCCCTGCACCCGCTCTGGTTCCATGTCGCTGAACACCTGACGCAGAAGATCCTGCAGGTACTGCACCTGGTTCCCGTGGTGGCCGCCCTGGCCTGGGCGGCGGGGCCGCGCCTGCCAGCCCTGGACCTCTCCTGGCCGCGCCTGGTGGTGCTGGGGGCCGCTCTGGCGCTGGCCACCATCCTGCGGTTCACGATGACCACGACCATCGCCATGACCGGCTTCTGGATCGAGCGGGTGGAAAACCTGAACCTGGTGCTGAACGCCGCCATCTTCGCCCTCCTGGGGGGGATGGTGGCCCCGCTCGAGACCCTCCCCCCCTGGACGCGGTGGGTGACCGACCTCCTGCCCTACCGCTACACCCTCAGCTTCCCCCTCGAGATCCTGCGGGGGCGGATCGCCCCCGGACTGGCGGCCATCGGCTTCGGGATCGGAGCGCTGTGGTGCCTCGCCTGGTTCATGGCGGGCCAGAAGCTCTGGCGGAGCGGCCTTCAGGCCTATACCGCCCACGGCGGGTGAGGTCGTGGGCAGGCATTTTCGCATTCTCCTGCAGTTCTGGCGGGCTTCGCTCATCCAGGCCATGGAGTACCGAACCAGTTTCTTTTTGTCGATGCTGGCCAACACGATCGATTTCACCGTGGGCCTGGCCCAGTATGCGCTCTTCTTCACCGTGGCCGAGACGGTCGCGGGGTGGGAGATGCCTCATCTGCTGGCCTTCTACGGGGTCTTCATGACCGTCTTTTCCCTGCATTTCATCTTCCTCTACCCCAATCTGGCGGCCATCAGCCGCCTGGTCAACACGGGAACCCTCGATCTGGTGCTGGTCAAGCCGGTCTCGGCCCAGGTTCTGCTGTCCTTCCGGGAGTTGTCGTTTGAGGAGGTCGGCAGTTTCCTGGCCGCCCAGGCCCTGCTGGCCGGCTTGTGGGCGGCCGGCCGGATCGCCCCGGGCCCGGCGGCGGTGGCAGGGTTCCTGGTCTTCCTGGTCATCAGTCTCACCCTGATCCATGCCCTCTTCCTGTTCCTCCTGGGGTTGGCTGTCTGGTTCGAGAAGCTGGAAAACACCTCCGACCTCCTGTGGACGATCTTCGGCCTGTGCCGCTACCCCACCGACGTCTACCCCCGCGGGTGGCGATGGGTGTTCACCGCGGTCGTCCCCATCGCCTTTGTCGCCACCGCCCCGGCCGCCGTCCTCTGCCGGGGGCCCTCTCTCGCGGATCTGGGACTCGGCCTGGCCCTGGCGGCCATCTTCGGTCTCCTGGCCCGCGTCTTCTGGCGGTGGGCCCTGCGCGGCTATACCTCGGCCGGAGGCTGACCGAAGGACCGGCCGGGGAACGGCGAAAGGCGGTTGACCGCCAGGAAGAGGACCGGGTATCATCCCACCAGACCTCCGCCGTGTCCGAAGTACCGCTTTTCCCGCCGGAGCCATGCTCAAAGACTTCATCCAGTGGCAGAAACCCCAGGTGGATATCCTGCTGGCGCTCTGCCTTCCCTTGCTGGCGGGGGTCTACACCTTCGGATGGCGGGTGGCCCTGGTCACCCTCTTCAGCATGGCAGTGTGCTGGGCCGTTGAGTACGCTTTCACCCGCAAGGAAGGGAAGCCCGCCTCGACCGCCGCCCTGGTGACGGGCCTGCTCCTCGGCCTGATCGTGCCGCCCAACATCCCCTTCTGGCAGGTCGGCGTCGGCGGGGCTTTCGCCCTGGTCTTCGCCAAGATGGCCTTCGGCGGCTTCGGCCGGAACGTCTTCAACCCCGCCATCGCCGCCCGTTGTTTTCTCTACATCTGCTTTCCCGCCACCCTGGCCGCCGCCTGGTATGTCCCCTTCCAGGGCTGGCCGGCGGGTTTCGCCCGGTACACCCCGCCCATCCCCGAGGCCCGGGTGAGGGATGTCGAGGCCAGCCTGTTCGAGCTCGACGGGGTGACCAGCGCCACCATCCTGACCGGCACCAAGCGCCTGAACCAGGTTGCCCGCCTGGCGCTCGCCCAGAGCCGCCAGGCCGAGTTCGACAAGGCGGTGGCCGCCTACCGGGCGGTCGATCTCCAGCGCCTGTTTTTCGGAACCATCAGCGGCTCGGCCGGCGAGACGAACAAGCTGGCCATCCTGCTCGGCCTCCTCTTCCTGCTGGTGCGGGGCGTGGCGGCCTTCCCGCTGGTGGCGGGGCCGCTGGCGGGGATGGCCGCCAGCAAACTGGTGCTCCACGCCGCCGGCTTCGAGGTCATGCCCCTCGGCCAGGGGCTGGCCATCTCGGTGCTGGGCGGGGGCACCCTGTTCGCCTGCACGTTCATGACGACCGAGCCGATCACCGCCCCCACCCTGCCCGCCGCCCGCTGGATCTACGGACTACTGATCGGGTTCCTGGCCGGCCTCATCCGGTCGATGTCGGCCTTCAACGCCGGGTTCATGTTCGCCATCCTGCTGGGCAACACCTTCGGCCCAGCCATCGAGATCGGCCTCACCCGCCTGACGGCCCCGCCCAAGGCCCCGGCCGCATGAAACAGCGCCTCGGGGTCGTCCTGTTCACCCTTGCCGTCACCGTGGTCTTCGGCGGCCTGGTCTCCGCGGTCAACGCCCTGCTCGCCGACCGCACCGCCAGCAACGCCCAGGCCGCCCGCCAGCGGGTGGTTTTGCGCCTCCTGCAGGGCACACCCGAGGCGGACGGACTGCCGGGCGACCGGGTGGCCGCCCTGTTCCAGGAACGGGTCGAGACGGTCACCCTCCAGGCACCCGGCCAGCCCCCCCTCACCGCCTTCCGCCCGAAGGGGGCGGCCGCCGCGCCCCTCGTTTTCCCCTTCCGCGGCCAGGGCTTCTGGGACGCCATCTCCGGCTTCCTGGCCATCGACCCCGCCAGCAAGAAGATCGTCGGCATCGAGTTCACCGAACACGCCGAGACCCCCGGCCTGGGCGGCCGCATCAGCGAACCCGCCTTCCGCGCCCGGTTCGCCGGCAAGCCCCTCGACCAGCCCGGCCCCGACGGCCGCCGACTGCGCCTCGTCTCCGAGGGAACCGCCGCCCAGCCGACCGAGATCGACGGCATCACCGGCGCCAGCGAGACCTCCCGCGCCGTCGAGCGCATCGTCAACCACGCCGCCGACACCATCCTGGCGCTTCTCGCCGCCGGAGGCCAGCCATGAGCCCCGCCCCCCTCACCCCCCGTCAGGCCTTCAACCGCATGCTCTGGGAGGAAAACCCCGTCCTGGTACAGATCCTCGGCATCTGCTCGACCCTCGCCGTCACCAACCTGGTGAAGAACACCCTCATCATGTGCGTGGGCCTCGCTCTCACCACGGCCTTGTCCTCATTGACCATCTCCCTGCTCCGCAACCGCATCCCCCGTCAGGTCCGCATGATGGTGCAGGTGCTGATCATCGCCGCCT
>CAZKPI010000202.1:5186-7973 GCA_964554555.1 uncultured bacterium | reverse complement strand
CTCCAGGGTCATTCACAGCGATCCGTCCTCGAAACCGTGCGGTTTTTGCGGCGGGTGTGGGTGGCATCAAGGCAGTCTCTGTGGCGGCTGTTACGGAATGGGATGGTGCCAGGTCGATCTCCCAGACCCCAACCGTCTCTATGAGTTCCGGAAGTGTTCCTGGTGCGGCGGCACCGGTTGGACGCAGAACGGAAGCTGTCACGTCTGCAATGGCGACGGGTGGAACCAGATCCCCAAGGTGGCGCCGCCCTGCAATGGATGTGGCGGAAGCGGTCGCGGCCAGTACGGTTCGCCGTGCGACGGGTGTCGGGGAACCGGCTGGGCCCGTGTCGCCGTAACCCAACCGGCGCCCCAATTTCCGGGCGGGTCCGCACAACCAGGGGCGGCGAACCCGGCCTACCCCAACTACCCGCCCCCGCCGAACATCCATGAGTTGATGAGCTTGCAGATCTGCGGGTTGTGCCAGGGCGGAGGGAAATACCGCGGGGCCTATTTCTGCCCCGCTTGCGGCGCGGACGGCTACGTGACTGTGCCCAATCCCCCCAGGCACTGCAACGCATGCGGCGGTTCCGGGCGGACCAACAACGGCCTTTGCAGTAATTGTGGTGCCACAGGGTGGCAGGACGGCGCCCTCTATTCGGTCCCTCCAGGACGATCGATCTGCAAGCGCTGTCGGGGCGAAGGTTCGATCAGCAATGGGGTCTTCTGCACCGTGTGCAACGGCCAGGGTTGGGTGTTCGCCGCGCCGGATCCCATCAAGAAGAGTTGCGGCATGTGCAAGGGCAACGGCACTGTCGGCGGACGGTTCTGCCCGGCCTGCAACGGCAATGGGTGGGCCCGCTTGGTCATGCCGGCGCCAGACGCCCCCGGCGGGTCCGTGTCCTGGATGGGGTCCGATGGGCCTTCCGCCCTCTCCCGGTGAGCGGGTAAGGAGCCTCTGTCATTCGTTGCTGTCTTCGCTCAGTCGAGGCTGACCGAACACCAGGCCCCCCGAAAAGAGTCTGGACTCTTTTCGGGGGGGCGTTGGGGGAGAGAACGGTAAACCAGTTTCGGACCGTCTGATCATCGAAATCGTCCCCGCCTTCCTGGGCGGTGGTCCGACAGCGCCCGGCACCGGTTATCCGCCCCAGGAGCAAACCCTGCTGTGGAAAAAAAGCCCTCACAGGATCCGTCGCCCCAGTTCGTTCAGAAACTCTTTGAAAGACCGCGAAAGACCGGACCGAATCCTTTCCGCGTTCGCCCGGTGAAACCAGAATTCTGGAGTATTGATCAGGCCATCCGACACTTGCATCAGAGAAGGCGGTTCGCCTTTGGATCTGGACGGGGCGGGAGCTTCGGATTTGTGCCAGGTGCAGGCCCCGGTGACCGGGTGGCCGCCGCGGCCCGGGCATCCTCCACCCTGAGTTTCTCTCCCGCCTCGTCTTCCCGCTGAAGATCCATGGGGTCGAGGCCTGCCGCCCAAATGCCCGGGACTTTGCCGACGATCGCGCCCAGGGCTTCGAACCCCTGGGTGTACCCGCGCACCCACAACGGGTGCGGGCGGCCTGAAACTCGTCGTCGGTCACCGGCCGGGCTCCGTGCCGGTCCCCTGCCATCGGGACGCTTTTGACCCGCCAGATGCAAGTTCGGGACGACCGTGCTAGGATGGCGCCAACCGACATCCGCATCCTGGAGACGAGGAGGATCCCGATGGGACTGAACCGACGCGATTTCCTGAAGTATGCCGCCGGCCTGCTGGGCACCACCCTGCTGTCGGCCGGCCGGATGGCCGACCTCTTCGCGGCCGCGGCCGCCATGCCGATGCGCACCCTGGGCCGGACGGGGGCCAAGGTTTCCTGGCTCGGCCTGGGCGGGTTCAACATCGGCATCGATTCGTTCACCGACGAGACGGCCGTGGATTTCATCCATTATGCCCTCGATCATGGCGTGACCTTCCTGGACAACTCGCGCGAGTATGTCAACGGGCGGGCCGAAGACCGCATGGGAAAGGCCCTGCAGGGGGGCTGGCGCGACAAGGCCTTCCTGATGACCAAGAACTGCGCCCACGACCGGTCCTACGCGGGCAGTATGCGCAGTCTCGAAGAGAGCCTGCGGGCCTTGCGGACCGATCACCTCGACCTGTGGATGTTCCACGAGATCAACTACGCCGACGACCCCGCGGCCCTGTTCGAACGGGGCGGGATCCAGGCCGCCCTCGATGCCCGCGCCCAGGGCAAGGTGCGGTTCATCGGGTTCTCCGGCCACAAGGACCCCGAACTGCACCTGGAGCTTCTGCGGCGCCCCTTCCCGTGGGATGCGGTGATGATCCCCCTTGGCATCATGGACTGGCACGACGAGAAGCGGTCCTTCACCCGTCGCGTTCTGCCCGTGCTGAAAGGCCGGAACATCGGCATCATCGGGTTCAAGACCCAGGGCGGGTTCCTGTCGGGAGTGCCCGGGAAGATCGGCGTGTCGCCCCGCGACTGCCTTCGGTATGCCATGGGCCACAACCCCTCGGTGGTGCTGGTGGGCATGGAATCGATGGCCCAGCTCGAAGAGAACCTGGAAACGATCATGACCACGCGCCCGATGACCCCTGCCGAACAGCGCAAGGTTGTCGCCAAGACGGCAACATTCGCCCACGAGCCGCGCATGGAGATCTACAAGAACACGGCCGAATACGACAGCGCCCTCGGCAAGGAACTCCATGGCCTTCGCTGACCGCCCGGCCCTGGTCCTGGTGATGGCCGCGCCTCTGTGCCGGCCGCGCCTTGCCGGCCGCGCCTTGCCGGCCGCGCCTTGCCGGCC
>CAZKPI010000202.1:0-5075 GCA_964554555.1 uncultured bacterium | reverse complement strand
CCTGCGCCCTGCCGGCCGCGGCCGCCGGGATCGCGCTGTCCTACGGCACCGGCGACGGGCAGGTGGCCTTCTTCAATGCCAAGAACCATCCTGAATCGGAAGAACTGCACCCCTGGGGTCCCCAGTCGTTCCGGTGTGCCTCCGACGGCAGTTTCTGGGTCGCCGACAGCGTTGCCAACCGGATCCTGCACCTGTCGGCCGACGGCAAGGTGCAGGCCGCTCTGCCCGTCGCCTCGGCCCCGGGCGGCCTGATCGCCGACCTGGCTCTGGCGGCCGGCCCCGATGGCCAGGTGACCTCCCTGTTCGTCCTGTCCGGCCAACAGAACCTGGTGGTCGAACTCGGCCCCGACGGCGCGCAGAAACGCGCTTTCGGCGGCGAGGGCGATGCCGCGGGCACTTTCCTCCAGCCTGAGCTGATCGAAGTGAACGCCGCCGGCCAGATCTTCGTGGCCGACCGGGCCCGTCAGTCGCTCACCGTCTTTACGCCGGAGGGTCAGGTCCTGCGCGATCTGCATTGGGAATGGTCGGGCTTCTGCCTCGACCCGGCCGGCAACCTGTGCCGTCTGCGCTGGGACGAACCCGCGTCGGTCACCCACCTGATCATCGAGACGCCTGACGGCAAGCCGATCCGCGACACTGTCCTGGAGATCGGCGAACACACTGACCCCCGCCTGTGGCGGGTGACGGCGGGCGGCGAAGCCCTGGTCTCCTGGATCCCCAACGGCGGTTTTCCCGGGTTCTTCCCCATCGCCGTCTTCGACCCCGCCGGCAAGAAGATGGTCACCTCGAAGATCGTGCCGCCGGTGGCCATGAACCGGTTCCTCGACCAGGCCGCCGATGGGACCCTGGTCCACGCCGTCGCCAACTACGACGACGCCCCCGACGGGGCCTTCCGCCTCGAGCCCTTTTCCATGAAAGAATGAGGGGGGAAAGGAGAAACGCGCTGTGATCGGGGCCATGGCAACGTCCGAGCCGACCTTCCCCAAGAGGGCGGAACCTCTGTTCACCGTTCCCCATGACGGTGATGCCAGGCGCGACGGCGGCGACCCGGAGCTGGTTGCCGGCGGCCTTCCGCCGGGAAGGTCATGACGGGGTTTGGCCGCCGTGGGCTCCTGGGGCTTGCGGCAGGGTGCCGGGTGACTGTCGGGCGGCAGAGCGGAAATAGTGGGCTTCAACTCCACCCCCTGGAGGGAACCATGCGCTTGGCCCGTCTGATCCTTCTGTGGTGCTTCCTTGGACTGCTGCCCGGAACCTTCCGGCCGGGGTACCTGCCTGCCGCTGAGCGGGAAACCGTCGGGGAGATCGTTCTGCCTTCGGCCGCGCCGACCCGGGAGTTCGACCTGATCGATCTGGAGAGCGTGATTCCAGGTCTGATCACCGATGTGCGGTATGCCACGCCCGACAACTTCACGGGGAAGGTGGTCTACCCTTCGGCCCGCGTCTTCCTGCGGCGGCCGGCCGCGGAGCGGCTGGCGGCGGCGGCGGCGTTTTTGGCCCGGCACCACGGACTGCGGGTGAAGGTGTTCGACGGGTACCGTCCTCTGTCGGTGCAGAAGCGGTTCTGGGAGATCCTGCCCGACGACCGCTACGTGGCCAATCCGGCCACCGGTTCGAAGCACAACCGGGGGGCGGCTGTCGACCTGACGCTGGTGGGGCCGGACGGGGCAGATCTCGACATGGGAACGGCGTTCGATGATTTCTCGGAACGCGCCGGCCATGGGTACCGCGACCTGCTGGCCGGGGTGCTGGCGAATCGGCGCCTCCTGCGGTCGGTCATGGCCGCGTTCGGGTTCGAGCCGCTGGCCAGCGAATGGTGGCACTACGACCTGAAGGGGTGGAAGCAGTTCCCGGTCGAGGACGTTCCATTGCCGTAACCCGGGGGTCTCGCGCGGGCCGCCGCGCGGCCGTGGGTCCGGCCCGGTGGTCGCGGGGGCGGGCGGGTCGAGGAGGATGGGTCCCCTTGCCGTGAGGCAGGACCAGGGCGGCATCAGAGCCGGGCATGACGAGGGCGCCCTGGGCCGGCCGCCGGCCCCGCCGGGTTCAGGCGGCCGGGCGGTCCTTCCCGCCCTTGGGGGCGGCTGGTTCCTGCAGAAGCCAGGCTTCGACCTCCTGGGTCTTGCCCTTGACCCGCTTGAACGGGAGGCGTTCGGCCTGGATCGCCGGTCCGGCCAGTTCGAGCGATTGGCCGGACAGGACCAGGCGGGTGCCGGTGGTGGTGGCGGCCAGCGTGGCCAGGCGGGAGGCGAGGTTGACGGTGTCGCCGATGGCGGTGAAGTCGACGTGCACCCCGCGGGCCCCGATGATGCCGACGATGGCGGGCCCGGAGTTCAGGCCCATGACCAGATCGAGGGGCAGTTTGCCGGCCAGGGTGGCGCGCACCCGGCTGGCCACGGCCAGGGCGGCGGCCACGGCCTTTTCGCCGCTTCCCAGTTCCTCGTGGGGGAACAGCACGAGGATCTGCTCGCCGATGACCTTGTCGATCTCGCCGCCATGGCGCTGTACGGCGCGGTCGACGGCCTGGAGATACTGGTTGAGCACGCGGAAAACCTGGTCGGGGGTGGCCGCCTCCTCGAACCGGTCGAACTCGAGCAGGTTCAGGAACAGGATGGTGACCGAGGTCTGCTGGCCCTTCTGGGCCTTGCTCCAGGTGCCCTCGCTTTCGATGGCTCGGCGCACCGATCCCGACACGTAGCGGCCCAGCAGGGACATCTCGCCGAGCTTGCGGGCCATGGTGTCGAAGGCCCCGCCCAGGGCCCCAAACTCGTCTGAGCGCTCCAGCCTGAGGCGGACGGTGAAGTCGCCCGCTTTGATCTGCTCAATGCCCTCCAGCAGGGCCCCCAGGGGGTCGAGGATATACCTGGCGGCGCCGCCCGCCACCAGCAGGGCCAGCACCAGCATGCCCAGCACCGCCCACAGGAACCGGTTCCAGCTGGCGGCCGCCTCCTGCGAGAGATGGGCGATCGAGCGCCAGCCGGCCAGGTAGTAGCGCCCCACATGCTGGGACGGCCGGGCTTCGAGCAGGGTCTGGTCGGCTGGCCGGTACTGGCGCATGGGGGCGCGGATGGTGCGGGCTCCCTGCAGGAGATCGACCAGGGCGGGGTGACTGCCGATGCCGGGGGGCCGGCTGACGAGCCCCTGCAGAGTGGTGGCGCTGTTCCCCATGGCTTCCACGGCGAAGAACCCGCGGTCGGGCCCGCCCACCCAGGGCCCGCCCGGTCGGAAGGCCTCCCGAAAGAAGGTGTCGAGGAACAGGTCCTCTGACCAGAACAGGGAGATGGCATAGCGCAGGGCGCCGCGGACCATGACGGGGAAGGAGGCGGAAAAGAAACTGACGACGTCGACCCGGATGCGGGACACCGTGGCCGGGTAATGGGACAGACTGGAGAAGGCCGACGGCCCGACCATCTGCAGGAGCATGCGGCGGGCCTCCTCCTGGACCAGGCCGGCCATCTTCCCTTCCTGGGCCGCGGCGGCCGGGGGATGGAAGGAAATGTGGGGCGAGAAGCGGCCCATGAACTCGCGCCCGATGCGGGGGAAGGTGGTGTCGATCATGTCGGCCGGCGCCCCCTGCAGGCCGTACTGCCGGTCCCACTGGCCGGTCAGGCCCTGGGGTCCCATGAGCAGGGCCCGGGTGGGCCGGATCGTGCGGTCGCCGCGGGCGGCCTGGGTGACGAACCGGTCGAGGAAGGCGCGGATGGGGGCGGTGTCGGAGGCGTCACTGCCCCCGGCCAGCCAGCGGCGCTCCAGTTCCTGGAGCGCGGCCGCGGTGGAAGCGGCCTTGGCCGCCTCGCGCATGTGCTGGAACAGCCGGGCGTGTACCAAGTTGGCCGTCCCGTCCAGGCGGTCCAGGCTGAAACCGAGTTCCCGCTCCGCCGAGATCCGGCCTGTGCGCTGGTGGTCGGTGAGGTAGCGGCGCCCGGGGCCCAGGGAACCGGTCACGGGGAGCAGGGCGACCAGGCTGAAGTTGGCCAGGAGCACCAGGCGGACCGAAGAGGCGGGCCCGCGGCCGAACAGCAGGCGTTCGGTGAGAAACCAGGCCCCGATGATCCACACCAGGCCCAGGATGGCCATGACCGGGCCATGGTGGGCGATGCCGAGCTGTTCCGGGGTGGGAGGCGGGTAGGCGAGGACGACGCGGTAGGAGAACTCGGGAAAGGCGTGGCCGGCGCAGAGCAGCCAGCCGCCGACCTCCTCGACGGGCTGGAGGGGGCTTCCCTCGCCCAGGCTGTCCTGCAGACGATTGACCAGGGGCGGCTGGCGGCGGACCAGGGATGACAGGATCATCTTCCGGCCTGCCTCCTGGGGCAGGAAGGCCACTCCGCAGGTTGGGTCCTGCCAGTCCTGGACCAGGATGCGGGGGCCGAGATCGGCCGGGACGCGGGCCAGGTCGAGGAAGCAGAGCAGGACGAGGGCCCGGGAGGGGTCGGGGGTCCGCAGAACGTCCCAGAGGCTGGCGGCGGGCCGCCCGCGGGCAGAGAAGAACCGGAGTCCGCCCCGCCAATTGGTACGCTGGAATTCGCTCAGGGAAAGGGGGCAACCGAGCCGGCGGCCCAGCCGGGCGGCCAGGTCCGGCGGTTCCTGTACCCCGGTGGCGGCCCAGCGGGCGAACCCGGTGATCTCTTCGTCGCGGGCCAGAAACCGGCGGGTGGTCTGCCGGAACAGGATCGTCGGGGTGCCGCGGTCGATGCCGACCAGCATCAGGTCGTGGGGGGGAAGGCGGGCGGCCAGGGACCGTTGGATAGACGCGGTCTCGGCCTGCACGGCCGCCGGGACCGGTCCTTCGCCGAGGCGGGCCTCCAGCCGCTGGGAGAGGCCGTTGATCAGGCTCCGGATCTGCATTTCCAGGTGGGCGGCGCGCTGTTCGGCCGGCAGTCGTCCGGCGGCCCGTTCGATCACCTCGTCGTGCCAGCGGCCGCGGGCGAGACTCTCCATGTCCTGGAGCTGGTAGACCAGAAGGGCGGCGGGGAAAGTCAGGAACAGGAGGGCCATGACGAGGGTCCGCACGGGGCGGCCGGGGCCCGGTCCGGCGTCGCCCGGGGCGGGGGCGCGGCCGGCGGCAGGTGGGGCGGGAGGCG
>CAZKPI010000201.1:3403-7974 GCA_964554555.1 uncultured bacterium | reverse complement strand
GGGGCGCGGCCTCCTGCCGGCCGTGATATCCCTGCAGACGACCTGGGAAAGCGCCCTCGACGGGCCGCCCCCCGCCGGGCTCAAGATCTCCGGGGCGGTCTTCCATGCGCCGGTGAAATTCGGAAGCGACGAGAAGGTCCGGGTCTGGATCGAACCCGCCGCCAGCGGGGCCCTGGAGCTGTGGGCCGGGGTGGAGCCCGCGGCCGGACGCGCCCCGCGGCATCACCTCTCCTGCGTGGTCGATCCGGGCGGGATGACCGCCGAAGACCGCCGCCGGCTGGTCGAGGGGCACCGGAAGGCGCGGTTCCGTCTGCAGGAGGAGGTCGCCCCCGTTCCCCTGCGCCAGCGCCAGCTCACCCGCCGGGAAATCTACGCCATCCTGTTCCACGGCCCGGCCTTCCAGGTGCTGGGCGACACCGTGGCCTACAACCGCTTCGGCCTGCAGGTCCGGGTCGCCGCGCCGGAAGACCGGGGTCCCTGCCGGCCCCTCCTGGACGCCTGCCTGGCCGGTCTGCTGGCAGGGGAAACCGACCGCTCCGCGCCTTCTTTGCTCGCCGCCGCCCCCCCCGCCGCCGGGGGGCTGTCGGTCTCCCTGACCGCCGCAAACGCCGCGGCGGGGGTCCCCTTCGCTCTGGAGGCCGCTCTCCACGGGGCGGGGGTGATGTGTCTCCTGCAGGTCCTTCAGCGGAACTTCTTCCTGCCCAGCCGCCTCCAGACGGTGCTGGTCGACCTCGAAGCCTTGCGCCGGGCCCCTCCCGCCCTGGTGACGGTGGAACACCTGGGCACCGGCCTGGACACCGCCGGCCCTCTGCCCCTGCGGCATGCCCGGTTCAACGTCTTCCTCGAGGACGACAAGGGCAACCCCGTCGGCGGGCTGTTCGGCCTGCACATGGTGGGGGGCCCCGATGCCCCGGCCGACCCCCGGACGCTCGTCACCAGCGGCGCGCCGTTCCGGGTCGGGGGGTTCCCCTTCCTGGGAGTGGCCGTCGATGACGTCGATCCCTGGTTGTCAGGGGTTCCTTCCTCCGGCCCGGGGGAAGATTCCCCGCCCGCCGCCGTCCCCGCTGATGCCCCTCCCGGGGGGCTTTTCTCCCCCGCCGAGCTGGCGCGGATGCGCGGGTTTCCCATCGACAAGCGGCGCCGGGAGTGGCTGGCCGGGCGACTCGCGGTGAAGGTCCTGGTGCAGGATCTCGCCCGCGAGACGGGGCTGGCCGCCCTGCCTCTCGACCGGCTGACCCTGGTTTCGGAACAGGCCCCGCCCCGCCTGGTCGCCGCCCCCGGTCTCGACCCCAAGGCGGCCGGTTTCCTGGCCGGCCTGCACCTGTCGCTGGCGCACGGGGGCGGGCCCGCCACCCGGTCGGCATCGACGTCGAGCCGGTCAAGCCCCTGGCGGCCGGGGTTGCCGAGCGGTTCCTGACCCCCCGCGAACGGGCCGTGACCGCTGAAGCTGACCAGCTGGCCGTCTGGACCGCCAAGGAGGCGGCGGCCAAAGCGTTGGGGGCGGGCTTCGGGGTGGGGGACTTCACTCGTCTCGAAGTGGCCGGGTTCGGCTACAACGAACCCTATCGGGTTTCGGTGGCCGGGCGGAGCGAACCCCTTTCCTGCCTGACCTTCCGGGATTCCGGCCACGTCGTGTCCATTGCGTGGTCCGACGGCCGGGATATCGCGGGCGTTCCCTAGGCCTTCACGGGTGACCGCCCGAACCGCGGGTGCCGTGCCGTGCCTGGAGGCTTTCTCCCTGGGTCGGGCGGAACCGGCCTCGATTGGGCGGTCGGTCGGGTCATCCAGGAATGAGCCTCGGAGGGGAGACCCGTTCCGAAAACGGGGCGTCTGATCCCTTCGTCGAGGGTTTGCATTGCCGGGATAGGGATCTGCGGGTAGAATTGGGTGAGAGTACCAACTCGGGAATCGTCTATTGGGAGGAATCTGCCGGTGGCGGAACCCCACGATCTGCACAAATATCTGAAGAAGATCGACCCCAGCGATGTCCGGTTCCTGGCCATCGGGGTGGTCCTGCTGGTCATCCCCGTCATCGTCTTTTTCTGGCGGACCGCGGCCCCCGAAGGCGGATTCGCGGGGTCAGGCCTGCGTGACCGCCTGAATGTCGGCCGGGGCGGGTTCAGTTTCGTCCAGAAGCAGGAGGCCGGCCGGGGGGGCTCCCGGTCCGGCGCTCCGGGCAGTCTGTACAAGTCGGCGAAGGTTGATTCCCAATGGACCTCGGCCATCGAGGCCATCCGGAACGCCCCGGTGCAGTTGCCCGCCGAGCTGGAGACCGCCTCGCTCGAGACGAAATGGGTCTTTCAGGCCGATCAGGATCCCGAGATCCGCCAGGCCAACTGTTTCCTCAACACCGACCGGTTGAAGGAAGCCATGCAGTTGTACCAGAAGGTCCTGGCCCGCGACACCGACAACCCGTTCGTGAAGTTCTACGCCAGCTCGAATCTCTGCACCGTCTATGAGCGTCTCGGCATGACCGACCACCTGGAAAAGGAGTTTCGGCGCATGCTGGCCTTGATGTCGAAACTCCCCAAGCTGGGTTTCGAGGCCGAAATTGCCCGGGGCATGCAGGGCCTGGACATGATCGGCACCCTGATGGACAAGATCCAGGCCGACCCCAACCTCCGGCTGTTCGTCCAGCAGATGCTGCAGGACAAGGGCCTGGCGGGGAGGGTGAACGTCGACACCATCATGGCCGACACCTCGAAATCGGTGATCGGGGTGCCCGGCCTGGGCACGATCAAATGAGGCGACAGCGGGAGGGGAACCCATGAACAGGCGAGGCAACGCGTTCATCATCATCATCGGGATCCTGGCCATCATCTTCGGGATGGCCACCTTCTTCATCAAGGGCACCGTCGAGGAGAAGCACCAGACCGAGCGGTCACAGCGGGTCGTGCAGACCCAGCTGTTGGCTGAGGCGGCCCTGGAGCGGGCGATGGGCGTCCTGTCGCGGCGCCTCAACGACCCGGCCGAGTGGGGCAAGAACGAGAGCCTGGCCAACAAGATCCGGCGTCCCATGACCCGTAGCAACCCCACGGCCGGGGCGGCCGAGCCTGCCGGTGGGCTCGGCGTGGACAGCATGCTCGGCCTGGGCGAGGCCGGCGAGGGCCCGCTGGTGCTGAAAAAGGCCGACCTGCAGGGGGCCAACGGCGCCGAGCTGGACGAGATGGTCGAGTTCATGGTCGGCAAGGGCAGTGGCGTGCAGTATGAGGTCGAGGTCACCGCCTCTTTGCAGAAAGCCTTCCGGATCGGGCCCGGGCCCAGCGTCGAAGGCGACAAATACAAGGTGCCGGGGGTCCAGATCCCCTGGAACTGCCACCCTGGCGTGACCTCCTTCCTCGAGAACCAAGGATTTGTCGCTTTGACCCTGGCCCTGCCCGAGGACATCGTCTGGCTGTCCTTCGAGATTCCCCTCGAGTTCGCCGGCATCCAGGTGTTCAGCATCGACATCGTCGACCTTTTGCAGAAGTTCGCCGACCTGACGCATTTTTCGGGGATGTCCGAACTGCTTTCCTACATTTCGATCCACAAACTGCTGACCAAGCTGTTTCCGAGCGTCTACCCGTACAAGATCCCCTTCGACAAGGACGTCTTCCCGGCCATGGGCGCCAAGTTCGGGTCGGTCGACCTGCCCGACGACCTCAACCAGGACGTGTCGACAGAGAAATTCGGCTATCTGGCCCTCGAATCGAAGGCCACCATCACCTTCCCCGACCAGCGCAAGATCACCAAGTCGGTCTCGGCGACCAAGGAATTCAAATGCGTGGACGTCGAACCGGTGGCCCCCCTCTACAGCTTCTTCATCGCCAACCTCCACGACGAGGCGCTGATCTTCAACGACATCGGCGGGAATCTGACCATCAACAACTTTGCCGGGTATGGGGCGATCAAGAACAAACCGCCCGCCGGGGGCGAAGAGAAGCGGGAATGGCCGGGCCTGGTGCGGGTGAACGGCACCGGGCAGATGCTGGTCAACGTCGGGTTCATCGGCAGTCCGTTCTCACCCAGCCACGATGCCGGCGACAATTTCCTGCAGAAGATGGCCCGCGCCGCGGAGTGGCTGTTGATGCTGGATGTCGGCTGTTCGGCCGCGGTTGCCAGCAAGGAGGTCAGCAAGAGCTTCAAGGCCGAATGGGCCAAATACACCACCGGCGAGACCGAGGTGCCCGCCGGGGCCCAGGGCTCGGCCGCCGGGGCCCCGGTCAGCAACAACACCGACCTGGGCGGGGCGGACTCCGCCCCCGAGAGCGGCGGCAACGTGAGCGAGGCGGCCAGCGACGGGAGCAAGATGGCCGACATCCTCAAGGGGCTCGCCTCCAAGCTCAACATCGTCCCCCCCACCAGCTTCGGGGTGACCATCTTTGAACTGCCCCTCCATTTGCTGGCCGGCGTGGTTCCCTACGTCAACGACCCGTTCGGCTCCTGGGAATGGCCCATGATGGGTGTCGGGTTCCGGCTCTTCCGCCTGCCCGTCCCCACTCCCAGCGCCACGGTGACCCACTTCTTCGGTACCGCCGCCATGTTCCCCACCCTGACCCGCGAGATCGAGGGATACGTGCTGAAGCAGTACC
>CAZKPI010000201.1:0-3393 GCA_964554555.1 uncultured bacterium | reverse complement strand
AGTGGAACCTCGCCGTGCTGTCGTGGCCTCCAGCCCCCATCCCGGCCGGCAAGCAGATCCCGATCCCCTGGCCCCCGGGCCTGATCATCCCCTTCCCCCTGCCGCTCTGGCACACCCATGACATCGCCAGCAAGTACCAGTACAACCTGCCCCCTCTCCAGGCCCCCGACAAAGACGGCGAGCCCGACACCGAGGTCCATGTCTACGACCCGAAGGTGCTCGAGAACGCTCCGCCCAACCTGTACTCCATCGAGCAGTATGCCAAGAAGGCCACCTACTACTACCCGACCGCCGACGATTTCTATCGCGACATCCCCAACCGCCTGGTCACCGAGAACGGAAAGGACTGTCTCAAGCTGAACGGCATCACCTACATCGTCGACTCGGTCATACTGCCGCCCCCCGGCTCGGCCACCCTCTACGTCACCGGCCGGGGCGGCATCGTCACCGGCGGCAACTTCGTCCTCAAGGGGAACATCGAGGACCCCTACAGCGACGAGGAAGAGAGGGCGGCCGGTACCCCCCGCACCGTCTTCTCGCTGATCGCCCGCGCCGGCGGCATCATCTACGACGTCACCGGCCCCGCCTACGCCCGCATCGAAGGCTCGGTCTACACCGACAAGGGCATCGCCGTGCCGCAGAACAAGGCGTTGAAGATCGTCGGCAACTGGGTCACCAACGCCTTCAGCAAGGCCTTCTCGTCGGGCGACATCATGGTCGTCTACACCGCCTACAAGACCCGCAGTTCCCTCTGCTCCGTCCATCCCAAGACCGGCGTCTACGACCCCGAACGCTACTTCATCTCGCTGGCCCCGGCCTGGGAATCCTGGAGGTCGCAATGACCCCCGGCCGCGCGAGGGGCATCACCCTCGTCGAGATCGTGATCGCCGTGCTGATCGTGGCGGTCGCGTTCATCCCCATCATCTACACCATCCAGTACGGCAACAAGGCCACGGTCAAGATCAACAACTACGCGGAGGTGGCCAAACTGGCCCAGGGCCTGATCGAGGAGTGCAAGCACGTGCCCTTCCCGCGCGTCCGTGACGACTACCGGGGCCTGGCCAAAGACAAATGGGAGATCGTCAACCAGAACTACTACCCCAAGACCTACGCGGCCATCGAGAAGTTCAAGGAAACGCTGAAATCACTGGAATTGAACGCCCAGCTCAAGGTCGTGAAACGCGAGGAGATCGTCCGCGAGATCTGGATCCAGATCCGCGCCACCTGGAAGGAAGGCGACGGCACCACCGACAACGCTCCCCGCGAACTGCGGCTGAGCAATGCCATTCGCAATCCCGAAGCGGATTGACGAGGAGGAAGGTATGGACACGATGGGAAAACGGCCTGCAGGAAGCCGGTGCGGGCGGGGGTTCACCCTGGTGGAGGTGATGGTGGGCATCCTGCTCACCGGTATCGTCCTCGGGGCCGGGTATCAGCTCTGGTCGGCCGCCCGCCGCGACGTGGCCCTGGCCGCCACGCGCCAGACCCTGGCCAACGAGGTGCGCCAGTCACTCGACCTGATGGCCAAGGACTTCCAGGCCATGAAGGCCAACACCCTGGAGGTGACCGCCAGCCCCGACGGCAACTCGGCCACGATCAAGTTCGAACGGTTTCCGCTGAAGGACACCGGCACCACCATCGGGGTCGAGGGGGCCGAGCCCGTCGTCTACCAGTACCGCAAGCCGCGCCTCACCCGCAACCTGAAGAACCAGGGGGAGCACGTCCTGGCCTGGAACCTGACCTCCCTGAGCCTGGCCCGGGGTGAGCGTTCCGCCACCGATCCCGGGGCGGGCGGGCTCAACGACATGCCGGCCGACGAAAGCGGCATCAACGCCCGCATGGACATCGAGATGTCGGCCAGTGCCAAGGTGCCGGGGTCGAACCGGATCGCCAGTTTCACCGGCCACGTTTCGGTCTTCATCCGCGAGGAATTCTACGCCACCGTCAACAAGGGCCGGTTCATCGCCATGTCGAAACTGGTGGCGACCTCGGCCTCGAGCCTCAGCGATACGGATGCCGACAACACCATGCTGACCATGGGTCTGCTTGATCCCGAAGCCCTGGCCAAGCTGTCCAGAGAACAGCTCAACGAACTGCACAGCAAGGAGATCGCCGCCCTCGACGAGACCAAACAGAAACTCGACCAGCTCAACGGCAACATCGCCGACCTCGACACCCGCACCACCGGCCGGCTGTCCTGGAACCCCTACGACTGGTTCGCCCACGGTACTGACATCACGGAACTGCAGAACGACATCAAGAAGCACAACACCTCCGAGGAGCTGACGAAGGATATCGAGAAGCTCGACGCCAAGATCGCCGAATACGAAGAACAGAACCTGCGTGACACCTTCGCCGCGAAGGTGCCCGATTTCAACTCGCTGGACAAGAATTCCCAGCGGTACAAGGATCTGAAGGAAGTCTACGAGTTGATGCTTCGCGACAAGAACATGCGCAATGCCCACGAAATGGGGCAGAAGGATCTCCCCGATGCGGAGAAGACCGAATACAAGAGCCTGCTCGACAGCTACGACCCGTCGACCATGACGAAGGGGAAACTGCCCGACGGCACCGAATTCAACGAGACCCAGGAGCAATTCGAGGCGCGCAAGGCCAAGGCGCAGATGATCCAGGACACCAAGGACAAGGTCGACCTGAGCTGGATGGACACGAACGAGGGCGAGGACCGGGTCAAGATCTACTCGGCCGCCAAGGATCTGAAAGATCTGGCCGAGACCAAGAAGGCCTACGCCCAGTCCAAGGAGACCCACGAGACTAACATCAAAAACATCGAGGACGCCCAGGCCAAGAAATAGCCGGCCCCTTCTCTCCGGTTGTTCCAAGCGCTCCCTTTCCGCCCGCGCGGGGAGGGAGCGTTCGTTTCCGGCCGCGAACCCCACAAGGACGGCGACCGGAGGAGAGCGCGGGCGGGAGGCATCTTCTTTCCCAGTCTAAACGAATGTCCCGGGGGCGCCGATGATCTGAGGAGGACTCCTGTCATCGGACGGGAGGTTCCTGGGCATTTTCTTCCGGCAAAGGGGACGACCGGTCATGATGGAATCCCGCGATCCGCGGTGCGGGCGGGCTCCCGGTTCCGACCGACAGGAGAGCGGAAGCGCCGGCCTGCCGTCGCGGATGGCGGCGGGAAGCGGGCGTTCCTCCCCCCGCCAGGGGGCCGGCCATGGGCGGGGGCGTCTTTTGGGGGCGCTGGCGGCCCTGGCCGTGACCCTGGCCACCGGGTTGGCCATGGGCGGGTGCGGCTCGTCCGACGGCGGTATTGGCGATTGGGTGAAGACCAGCGCTCCCGCCGTTCTGGTGCAGATTGGCGGCCAGGTCTGGCTGCCGCTCGGCGCCGCCAGCCTGCAGGCCGGCGTGCGCGGCGGGACCACGACC
>CAZKPI010000200.1:0-8032 GCA_964554555.1 uncultured bacterium | reverse complement strand
CATCGACCGCAACCTGGCCCGCCGCGGCCTCTCCCTGACCCCGGCCCAGGCAAAAATCCTCGCCTTGTACAAGGAACGATACGCCACCATCGTCGCCTGGGGCACCTCGCTGGGCAGTGAGCGCGACTTCATCTTTCCCAAGATCGGACAACTGCTGGCCCAGCAGGTCTATCTGCAGGCCTTTCCCGACGACGCCACCGTCGAGGCGGTCGAGGCCATCAGCGGCGTCTTCGCGCGCGAGCGGGCCAACCTCATCGCCCGCCTCGACGACCTGAACGAGAAGGCGGGATTCGAGAACCCCGGAGTGGCCTACCAGATCCGCCTGCCCGGTCAGCCCGCCGCCGGCGACTCCTTCCGCTTTTCCCTGCTGATGGGCCCCACGGGCAAACGGATCGGCGACCGCATGCAGGTCGTCGACGAGGCCGGCACCCGCCTCGGAGGACTGCAGTTCACCGACCAGAAAGACGGGATTCGCCGGTACAGCGGAACGCTGTCGCGGGCCCGCCTGGCGGCCATGACCTCACGCCAGGTCTGGGTGGAATACGTCACGAAGACGACCTTTTCCACGGCATGGAACAAGGAGCGCCTGCGGCTGTTTTTCCTGCTCTGCCTTCCCCCCGCCGACCCCGCCGCCTTCGAGATCGAAGCCTTCCACGGCACCGCCCCCGAGGTCTCGCGCATGCGCTTCCTGCGCAGTATTGGAAAATATTGAGCCGCCCGACCCGCCAGAGGAGGAAAACCCGATGACCGACCCCACCGCCGCCGGTTCCCCGGCCCCTGCCTCCCCATCCGGCCAAGACACGGCCTTCATCAGGCCCATGTGCTATGGGTTCTTCCTCGTCTTCGGCGTGGGCAGTCTGGTGACGGGGTGGTTCCTGCTCTGGGAACCGTATGCCCGCTGGCGGGCCGCCCAGGCCTGGAAGCCCGTCCCCTGCCGGATCCTCGTCAGCGAGATCACCTCGCAAACCGAGCTTGCCGACAACGGCCGGCACATCGAACGATATGCCGCCAACGTCCGGTATGCCTTCGACTGGGCCGGGACCACGCGGGAGTCGGACACGGTCGCCATCACCGGCTTCCGCTCGAGTTCGTCCACCAGCCGTTCCGACTGGGAACCGCTGATCGCCCGCTACCCCGCGGGCGCCTCGGCCACCTGCTGGGTGAATTCGGAAAACCCCGCCCAGAGCGCCCTGGACACCAGCTTCCAGACCGCCCACTTCGCGATCGGGCTGGTCATGTGCGCCGTCTTCCTGGGCGCGGCGTTCCTGTTCCTGGTCGTCGGCCGCCGGTTCGGATGAGGACCGGCCGCCTGGCCAGGCCGCCTCACTGGCGGTGTCAGGCGGTCAGGCCGGCCCGGCACGGCGGCCCCGCACGCGCCGCATCGCGGCCAGGACCAGGACGGCCCCGACCCCCACGAACACCAGGGTCAGTACTTCCCCCTCGCCGCCGCCACTGCCGGTCGGCTCGGTGCCGTAGGTCTGCTGGGGCGGGGTCTGCACCGCCAGCTGGGCGGCGATCTCCTCGTCGGTGAACCGCTCGATCTTCGGGATCAGCCCCTCATCGACAAGGAGGGCCTTGAACGGCAGCCAGACCCGCGCGGTGACCGAGGCCGGCATCCGAAACTCGCCGGCCACGGTGTCGCCGAAGATCACCCGCACCACCGCTCCGGCCTTGCCGAGGTAGGGGGCAGACGACGAGTAGTTGTGGACCCAGTAGCGGTAACTGCCGGGAGGCGGGTCGATCAGAGTGATCGTCTCGGGCCCGCCCCCGTCAATGTCATCGACGTCAAGAGCGGCGGAATGGCTCTCGGGCGCATGGGTCTTGGCGGAATAGTAGACATGGGCCCCCTCGGGCACGCACGGGCAGGTCAGGTGGGAATCGAGGTCCTTGGGCTGGTCGTCGGCCTCCCCCCAGTTCAGCACGATCTGGATCCGCCGCTTCTCGACGAGCCCGACCGCCTCCATCATCATCGTCATGGTGGTGGTGACCGTCTGGGCCGCCTCGCCGACCTCCACCTCGGTGCCGGCGATATAGACGTATCCGGCCTTGGCGAAGGCCACCTGATACTTGCCGGCCGGAAGGACAACCTTGTACTGGCCCGCCGCGTCCGTCACCCCCGAGGCCACGGTGCCGGTGCCGCCGGCGGGGGTCACCTCGACATGGACGCCGGACAGGACCTTCCCCTTGACCATCGAATCATTGACCTGGAAGGTCACCTCGGGCGCGCCCGCCTGGGCACCGACCGCCGCGGGCAGACACAGGCAGGCCGCCCACCACAGGATACCGAACCATGCACGGGGGAAACGGTTCACGATCACTCTCTCCTCTTCGCCGGGGCGGGGCCCGCCCGGGACTGGTGACACGCGGTGACAGGCCGGCGGAAAACCGGACGGATCAGGGTTTGGCAGGCCGGGGCGGCGGCGGCCCCACGCGGGAATGCTGGGGGGCCCGGGTGTCGACCCCCGAGGCCGGCTGTTGGGACTGGACGTGGTAGGTGCGGAAGGAGGGGCCCAGGATCTGCATGAGCGCGGGATAGATGGCCGCGCGGTGCTGGGGGTTCGCCTCCCGGAAGAACTCCTTGAGCCGCGCCCGGATGAGCCCGAAGATCTGGGCGGCCGGGAGATTCGCGGTTTTTTCGGGAAACCCGGGGAAGAAGGCCGCCAGCCGGCCCTGCCGAAGGTGCAGAACCAGCTCCTGCAGTCCGGCTTGCGGCAGGATGTCGATGAAATCGTCCCGGCCCTGGGCGGGCATGTTCAGGAAGGCATCGGAGATGGCCAGCAGGTCCTGCAGTTCATCGGTTCCAACCTGCAGGGAACCGAACCGCCAGATGCCCTGGCTGGTGTCGGGAGGGTCCTTCCCCTCCAGGCGGGGCTGGCTGATCCGCCCGGCCGCGAGCAGGCGGTTGAACACGACCAGCGCGGGGCCGGCCAGGTCCTTCCAGTATTTCTCCGCGTACTGCCGGCCCAGTTCCTGGAGGTCCTCGAAGCAGGTCCCTCCTTCGATGTGGACCACCAGTTCCTCGGGCACCTTCCCCTCGACGATGGCCAGGATGCACTGGGAAATCGACAGCCCCCGCACTTCGAACCCCGGCAGGGAATTCTTCTCCGCGTCCATCAGCTCCTGCTCCTCTTCGTGACTGACGTGTGGTGCAGTCATTCTACCAGAATCGTCACTCCTGGATGGCATCCTCCGGCAATTTCCCCCCGTCAACGGGGGGAGAAATCCCCGACGACAGGCCCCACCTTTTCGCCCCAGCCAAAGGTTTCGCGGGACGGGGAGAGAAGACCGGAAGGGAGGCCGCCCGGATGGCCATCACCAGCCCGAGACAGGCATGGAGATAGGGCTTCTGGCGCCACGGATTTTCCGCTATACTGCCAGGGATGATAGACGTGGGCCAAGTGGTCGGGAAAAACTACGAGCTGGTGGCCCGCCTCGGCGAGGGAGGCATGGGGTGCGTTTTCCAGGCGCGGGACCGCAACCTGGGCCGGGAGGTGGCGATCAAATTTCTGGTCCCCCACCTCGTCAACGACCCCGAAACGGTGAACCGATTTCTGAACGAGGGCCGCGCCCTGGCGACCATCGATCATCCGGCCGTGGCGAGGGTATTCCATTCGGGGGTCGATGAACCAACCGGGATCCCGTTCCTGGTCATGGAATTTTTCGATGGGCGACCCCTCAACGAATTCCGGGAGCGGTTCCGGAACGACCCGGGAGCCGTGGCTGATGCCTTCCGGCAGTTGCTGACGGGAATCGCGGCCTGCCATCAAAAGAACATTGTCCATCGGGATCTCAAGCCGCAGAACATCCTCCTCAACGCGAAGGGCCGGGTAAAACTGGTTGACTTCGGTATCGCCAAGACGGCCACCTGCCAGACAAAGACCGGGGCAATCATGGGCACACCTCAGTACATGGCCCCGGAACAATGCCATGGACAGCAGACCACCGCGAAATCAGACATCTATTCTCTGGGTATCATCCTGTTCGAGATGATCTGCGACCGTCTTCCGTTCGAGGTTCAGCCCGACACCAGCAATCCTGCGCTGGCGATGGCCGTGTTGCACGTCAACGCCCAGCCGGATCTCACCGCACTTGACGCCACCCCCGCGCGGAAACGCTGGCAGCCGCTCATCCGCCGGATGCTGGAGAAAAAGCCCGAGCGGCGGCCGGACGCCGCTGAGGTCATGGCCATCGTTGATGACCTGTTCCCGCCCTTGGCCCCAGCCGGATCGAAGGGGCAGACGGGGGCCGACGCCCGGCCCGACTCCGGGGGCAACCCCGTGGTCATTCCCGCCGCGAGCCCGGCCGGCGAGGCCCGTCAGGTGCTGGGAGAGGCCCTCACCCAGTCAGCCCGGCACCTTTCCCGGGTCACGGCCACCCTGGCCCGGACATTCGGCAAGAAGAGCCCGCTGGATCTGAACCGGCAACTGACCCCGGCCTCCCTGACCAGGCGACTGCAGTCGTTTTTGATCGACGCCCTCATCCTACTCGTCAGCTATGCCCTCCTGTCTGGTACCTGGTGGATCACCCAGAGGGCCGTCTACGGACCGACCGCGATACCCCTGGCCGACGCCCCGGCAAATCGCGCGTTCCACCAGCCATTCGAGTTCGATTTCCAACGGAATCTCTACGTCCGTCAGCGGGGCTTCACCGAGTCATTCCTCGACCTGAACATCCGATATCCGCTGATCCTGATCGTGCTGTATTTCTCCGTGTTCTGGGCGTTCAAGCAGGCGACTCCCGGTCAGATCGCCGTGGGGCTGGCGGTGGTCTGCCGCGACGGGCAACTCACCTTCGGACTGGCCGTCAAGCGGAGCGTCCTCTTCGTGGCGGCCTGTCTTACGCTGGTGGGCTTTCTCGGGTTGCTGGTGGGCGAGAAGAGGGTATTCTATGATCGGGTCTGCCGGACAGACGTGGTTGAGTGACGGACGGGCATGGAAGCCATGACCCGAAGCCCGGGGGGCGAGGTTTCCCGGCGGCATGGATGACGGCCGGAAGGGAGGAACGAGGTGAAGATTCTCTTCAGGGATTCCGATGGCAACCTGCTCCAGGAACGGTCGCTGTCACCCGGTGATCCCGACCTGACCGTCGGTCGGGATCCCGCCTGCGAAGTCTGTATTCCCCACCTCTCCGTTTCGCGAAAGCACCTCCTGCTTCGCGCGGTTTCGGCTACCGGCATTCTGATCCAGGATCTCGGCAGTTCTTTCGGAACCTTCATCGACGGTCGGAAGATCGCCCCGGCACGGCCTACCCTGGTGGAAGGGGTGGCCATCATCCAGTTGTCCAAGGAGATCTATGTCTTCACCGAACCGGGAACAACCGGTGCCAGTCCCGACAGCCCGGCGGGATCCCCTGACCCGATCCCCGAGGAAAAAGGAGTGCCCGATTTCTTGGGCGTGTTTGAGCAACGGAACCGAAGGTTCGTCCAGGACCTCTTTGCGGAAATCGCCGCGTGGGTTCCGGACACCCGCCAGGAAGCCTTGGCCGCACACCGGGATCGCATGGAAAAGACCATCGGGAACCTGTCGGCCATCCTCATGGTCTCCTACGCCCTCAATTCGATCACCAGGTATCAGCGGTTGCTCGAATACACCATGGATGTCGCGATCCGGGTCATCGGCGCCGAGCGCGGTTGTCTCAGCCTCTACGATGAAGAGTTGCAGAGGTTCAAGACCGTGGTGGCACGCCGAATGGGCAACCAGGAAGTCGCCCAGGAGATGCAAACCTCGCAAAGTTTGATCAGAAGAAGTTTTGAAACGGGAGAGACCATCATCATCGCTGATACCTCGGCCGGCGGCGAGATCGCCCGGAGCCAGAGCATTCTGCTCAACCACATCAAGTCGGTCGCGATCACCCCCCTGTTCTACAATGGGTCGGGCATCGGCGTCCTGTACCTCGACAACCGGTTGTCCCTTGGCGGGTTCTACGAAGAGAACCAGGACATCCTGAAGGTGTTTGCCTCGTTGGCCTCAGTGGCCATCAACAACGCGCGTTTGCACTATCTGGCAACCACGGACGGCCTGACCGAGCTGACCAACCGTCGGTCCTTCCTCCAGCGCCTGCTCGAGGAATTCTATCGCTCCCGGCGATACGGCCTCAGTCTGTCCCTGATCATCCTCGACATCGATCATTTCAAGTCGATCAACGATTCTTACGGGCATCCGGCGGGAGACAAGGTCCTGAAAAAGCTTGGCGGCCTCCTGAAGGACCATGTGCGGGTGCACGACCTGCCGGGGCGGTACGGGGGCGAGGAATTCGTGATCCTCCTGCCGCAGACCGACCTGGACGGGGCCAGGATCCTCGCCGAAAAGCTCCGGTCGTTGGTCGAAGCGACGCCCTTCCCCATCGGCCGGGCCCAGGAGATCAGGGTGACGATCAGTCTCGGAGTCGCCCGGATCGATGCGTCACGGATGACCGAGCCGATGGCCCTGGTGAAAACCGCTGACGAAGCGTTGTATCACGCCAAGGAGTCAGGAAGGAACCGGGTGGTGACCGCCCCCGCCCCTGCCGGGCCGGCGGGAACACCGGCGTGACAAGCTGGCAGACGCAGACGGGTGGTGGCGGTCGGCCCATGCCCATGGATTGCCGCATTTTCCCGTGAGATCGGGCCAGGGGACCACCGACCTGAGAAGTCAAAAAGGAAAAGGACTCCCTTCCAGGAGACAGCCCCCTGTACCCGACTGGGGAAGACGGAAAACGGGAGAACTATTTGCCTACCTTGGTGACGGTGTTTCCCTCGCCAAGGTCTGAAACCTTCGGATCGCCGTTCTGGCCCTGGGTATAGGTGACCTTGTTGTTTTCCCCCAGAAGCGAAGCACTTCCCAGCGTGCCGACGTTCACCGTGTTTTTCTCCCCCATGATGGAAAGGGTCGGCACCTGATCGATGATCACGGTATTGTCGCTTCCCGAGATGGAAAGGTCGGTGCAGTCACCTTTGATGGTGATGGTGTTGTGACTGCCCATGATCGAAACGGGTTCCTTCTTGCATTCGATGGTCAGGGTCTGGTTGTCATCCACGACGGCGCCATTCCCACTGCTGGGAAGACCGGGCACCTGGACATCGACCTTGGGAATGGCGGGAACCTGGACATCGACCTTGGGAACGGGGGGTATCTGGACATCGATCTTGGGAATGGTGATCGTCGTTCCTTCAGAAGCATTTTGGGCAAAGGCGGAAGTCATGGCCAAGGCAAAGAGCATCAGGACGGTGAGGAGTTTCTGCACGGGTGAAACCTCCAAAGGTTGATCATTCCCCCAGGGTTTAAGTGGAACATACGTTATACCAGTTTCGGCATTGGCGGCAAGTCCTGCACCGCCCCGGCCCCGGGCCCTGCTCGGCGCCCCCGGGCCTCTTCCCACCCGGCCTTGGACGAGTGTCGCTGGAAGTGGGTGGTGTCTCAGTGGTGCCTCGGCAAGAGGTGTGGTAGGGTGACCGGCGGAGAGATCACCCCTTATGGAGGAGCCGCACATGTTTTCCCGCCTTCCCCGACCGTCCCTGGGCTTTGTCCTGCTGATCGGCCTGGGCCTGACCATCCCGGGTCTGGTTCTGTCGCCCGCGTGGGCGGAAGGGACGGCCGCCGGGCGCGGGGCCCTGGCCCTCCACCAGGCGGCGCTCGCCGGGCCCATGTCCCGCGAGATCCTGGCGCCTGAGGGGGCGTTCATCACGGTGTTCCACGACACCGTCGCCCGCTGGGTGGCGCGCCCCCTCGACCGCGACCTGCTGGCCGAGATCCGCACCACCCTGGCCCCCCACCTCCGGATCGACCTGAACCCCCGCGGGTTCGCGCCCGCCGCCGCGCGCACCGCCGCCGGGGAGGCCGACGCCACCAACTACGATGCCATCTGGGTGCGCGACAACGTCTGGGTCTTCCACGCCCTGGTCCGCGACCCCGCCCGGCAGGCGGACGCCCGCCGCCTCCTGCTGGCCCTGTGGGACTACTACGCGACCCCCGCCCAGGTCGAAAGGTTCCGGCGGGTCATCGCCGACCCGTCCCTCGCGCTCGACCAGATGGCCATGCCGCACATCCGCTTCAAC
>CAZKPI010000199.1:0-8037 GCA_964554555.1 uncultured bacterium | reverse complement strand
TTGGTGATGAACCACGTCTTCGCCCGCTTTCCGATCGGCCGGGTCCTGATGGTGGTTCCCGTTCTGCTGGTCCTGCTCTGCGGGAGAGCCGCCTTCGGAGCCCTGTTCCTGCTCGTCGTGACCATCCAGTTCTTCGTCCTCCTCAACAGCAAGAATTTCACCGTGCCGGCCACGTCGATCCTGCTCGGGGCGGTCCGCCAGCAGGATCGGGGCGCGGTCCGGCGCCACATCGGCATCGCCTGTTCGGCATCCAGTCTGCTGGTGGGCGGCATCCTGCTGGTGGTGCGGGGCCGCATCGCGCCGGAGGGGTTGTTCCTGACCGCCGCCCTGGGGTACGCGCTGATGGCCTGGGTCCACCACCGGCTCGATGCCGCCTACGCCCAGACCCTGCGCCAGACCATCTCGGAAAGCCCCGAAGCCGACGACCCCGAATGGCTTGAATCCCTGCGCTTCCTCGGGGCACGGGAACGGTTTTCCCGCCTGCAGGATCTTTTGTCCCACCCGGAGCCCGGCATCCGCCGTGGGGCGATCCGGGAGACGGCCCTGCTCTCCCCGAACGAGGTTCACCGACTGCTTTTGCCCATGCTGGAGACCGAGCGCGACCCCGCCTGCCTGGCGGCCGTGGCCCGCACCCTGCTGGATGTGCTCGGCCCCGACACGCTCTGCAACCTCGAGATGCTGCTCGCGGGCAACGACGATCCCCGCCTGACCGCCGACCTGCTCGAGGCCATCGGCCGGGTCGGGTCGGGCGAGGCCATCGAGGACATGGTCGAGTTGTTCCTGGCCCACGAGCACCACCGGATCCGCGGCAGTGCCGCCATGAGCCTCCTGCGGCTGACCCGCCGCCCCGAACGGCTCGAGGAGGCTCTGCGGGGCCTGGCCCGCATGGCGCGCGACCGGAGCCCGCTCAGCCGGGCCACGGCCGCCGCGGTCATGGGAGAAATGGCCATGCCCCTGTTCATTCCCGCCCTCGAGGTGCTGAGCACCGACCCCGACGAGACGGTCGCCCGCAACGCCCTGCAGGCCCTGGCCAAAATGCAGAGCTCCCGGGCCCTGGCCATCCTCGAAAGCCGCTGTCAGCACCCTCATCCGCGGGTGGCAGAGACCGCGCGAACCCTGTTGCGCGAAGCCTCCCGGCAGGGGATCGCGCAGATCGGATCCCTCCTCAAGGGCTTTTCCGGCGCGGAGCGGCACCGGCTGGCGCAATCCCTGCGGACCATGCACGGGGAAAGGCTCCTCGGGGTGCTGGCCCGGGTCCTCGGCCTGGAACGGCCGGCGGCCAGGGAAGGCCTGGTCCGCCTCCTGCAGGAAGGCAACGCCGAAACCATCGATGTGGTCGACCAATGCCTGGGCGCCGGCGGGGAGGGGAAAACGGAGGTTTCGCTTGAACCGGTCTGGGAGCGGCTTCAGTCCACGTTCACCCCCGGCCTGCCCCGCTGGACCGAGGCGATCCCGTTCCTCGTCCAGGAACTGGCAGAAACCGCCCCCCCGGTGACCGCCGCCGCCCCGCGGATGACCGAAGTCCTTCGCCGGGTCTGGCAGGAGGGGGTGGCCCTGGAGCTGGCCCCCGACCTGCTGGCCCAGCCCTTTCCCCCCGAGCGGCTGGCCCGTTGGCGGGAGGCCTGGCGACAGCGGGCCGAGGGCTGTGCCCGGGCCATGGCCCTGACCTGTCCCGACCCGGCGCCGGTCCTGCGGGCCATCGACCAGCTCGCCGGGACCGACCCGTTCACCCGGTCGGTGGCTCGCGAACTGCTGGAAACCCAGTTCGGACCGGCCCTGCTCGGCTGGCTGGAGCCCCTCCTCCGCGGCGCGGGGGCCGCCGGCCCGGAGACCGCAGGCCAGGAGTTCCTGCGCGAAGCGCGGGAACGCGGGATGGGAATCGATGTCGCCGCGGAACGCGAGCGGCTCCTTCCCCTCCTCGCCCAGATCACCAAGGTGGAGGCCACCCCATGAGATGGTTGTTGCCCGCCCTGTCGGCCGTCCTGCTCGTCGGCGCCCTGTTCTTCGCTTCGCAGAGCACCCCCGTGCCTCTGAAGATGGAGCTGGTGCTCGAACAGCGCCCCCCCATCGTGCTTGGGGTGATTCCCTACCTGTCGCCCGACGATCTGAAGGCCGAGATGAACCCCATCCTCAACTACCTGGCGGCGAAGCTCAACCGCCCCTTCCATCTCAGCGTGGCCGCCGACTATGAAACCCTGGCCCGCATGCTGGAGATGAGGATGGTTCAGGTGGCCTGGTTTTCGCACGCCTCCTTCGAGCAGTTGCGGGGCCAGCGCCGGTGGGAAGTGCTGGTGCGGCCGGTACAGCGCGGCCGGGCCAGCTATTTCGGTCGGATCATCGCCCGCCGCAACGGACCCATCAAAACCCTCGAGGATCTGCACGGCCGCACCTTCGCCTATGTTGACCGCTACTCGGGGTCCGGGTTCTTCTTCCCCAATCTGATGTTCAAGGAGCGGGGGATCGACCCCCTGCGGTTCTTTTCCAAGGTCGTCTTCACCCGGAGCCACGACGCCAGCATCGACGGGGTCCTGACGGGGGCCTACGACGCCGCCGCGGTGTTCGCGGTCAACATCAACCCCCGCTACCAGGATAAGGTGCCCCTGCTGGAGTTTCTGGCTTCGGTCGGCCCGATCCCGACCGACCCGATGGTGGTTGCGGACGATCTGCCGGTCACGGTGAAAGCGCAGATCAAGGCGGCCATGCTCGCCATGCATACCGATCCCCTTGGTCAGGAGGGCATCCGCGAACTGAACGTTCTGCGCGGCACCGAACGGTTCGTCAGCGAGGAGGAGGCTATGGCCCGTCTCGCCAGCGAATCGGCCGAGGAATCCCCGGCCCACCGTCAGGCGGAAACCGGCCTCCCCGCGATTTTCGAGGCCAGCCCGCTCCCGACCGCCACGGCGGCCGCGCCTTCGGCCACCCCGGCGCCAGCGGCGGCGACCCCGGCCGCGGGAGATGAAATTCGGGTCCCCGACCGCGCGACGCCCAGGCCCGAGGAGCCTGGACCGGCCTCACCAGCGGCCGGACCGGCCGCGCCCTGATCCCGGAGGGGGGTCACCGTCCCGGCGCGCCCTCCGACAGCAGACCCGACAGCCGCTGGGGGAAATCGGTGAACAGCCCGTTGACCCCAGCCTTGATCAGGGTTTCCATCTGCCCGGGTTCATTGACCGTCCAGACGTACACCCCCAAGCCAGCCTGGTGGGCCTGGTCGATGATATCCTGCCGGATCCGGCCGCCGTGATGGTAGTCACGGGCATCGAAGCCCAGGACCTCGCGGGACGGATTGAAAGCCACCGCCCCGAGCAGGTCAGCCACGTATTCCTTCAGGGGAAACACCGGGTCCTCGACGAGAGCCGCCCGCGGGATCTCCGGGGCGATCCGCCGCAGAAGCACCAGGACCTCGTGGTCGAAACTCGAGAAGAGCACCCGGTCGGCGATCCCGGAGGCCCGGACGTCGGCCACCACTTTTTCGGCCAGGCCGGGATAGAAGGAAGGAAAGTTCTTCAGCTCGATGTTGACGCGGGTGCCGAGTTCCTTGACCAGGGCCAGGGCCGTCTTCAGGGTGGGGATGCGCACCCGCCCGCTGCTGAACAGCGCCAGGTCCTCGGGGGGCACTTCGCCGGCCCGAATCTGGTTGAACGGATCGGTCCGGACAAACCAGGTGCCGGCATCGAGGCTCATCAGCTCGGCGGCCGTGAAATCGAAAACCCGCCAGGGTTTGCGGTGGGGGAACCGGTCAGCGGCGTCGGTGGTGCGCTCAAGGGAGTCGTCGTGAATGACCACCGGGATGCCGTCCTTGCTCAGGTGGACGTCAAGCTCGATCATGTCGGCCTTGCCCCGGGTGATCGCCAGCCGGAAGGCAGGCAGGGTGTTTTCGGGGGCGATACTGCGGGCCCCGCGATGGGCGATGTTGAGGAGCGGGGCGGGCTGGGCCCGGAGATCCGCGCCAACGGCGAGCAGGGCAACGAGCAGGACGAGACCGCAGAGGGGACGGAACATGGGTGACCTCCCTTGGTGAGCGGATGATGGCCCCATTCTCACCGATGCTCGGGCGCCCGTCAAGCTCTTCCCCGACCGGTTCCGAGCGAGATTTGGCCGCTTCGCCACAACTTCCCGGCGGTTCCCCCGGCGACGTCAGGCGGGGGCCCTCGCCGGCCCTGGCGGCGTTGCCGAGACCTGATCCCCAGCCCGTCGCCCCCGCCATCCGGGCCTGCGGCAGTGTCCCTCTCCGGAGGCGACCGGCAGGAAGTGGTCCCCACCCTTCCGCCCCCGAAGGTGGTCGAAACACCCGTTTGGCGCCAGGGAAGGGGCCCGCCATGGTATACTGGGGCATCGCCGACGGGAGGTGGTCCGATGAGCCAGAAATACGGCCCCAACCTGTCCCAGGAAGCCATGGACAAGGTTCTCCAGGAAGAGGATACGGGATATCTCGGGTTAACCGATGGGGAGAGGCCCTACGTGATCCCGGTTTCCTACGCCTACCTCGACCATCGCATCGTCATCCACGGGGCCACCACCGGACGCAAGCTGGACGTGATCCGGCGCAACCCCCGGGCCTGCTTCACCGTCTCCCGACACATCGACCGCACCCGCCCCCATCAGGCCGAGGGCGGCTGTACCTACCGGTTCGAATCGGTGATCTGCCAGGGCACCGCGGAGATCGTGGAGGACCCGGTCATCCGGCTCGAATGGCTGCGCCGGTTCAAGGACTACTTCTACCGCAAGCTGGGCCTCGACCCCGCGGCGGACCCCGTCAGCGAAAAGGCCGCCCAGCATTGCAGCTGCATCGTCCTCCGCATCGAGACGATGACCGGCCGCGCCAAACGGGAAGCCGTCGCCGACTGAGCCCCGCCCCGGTCCGGGTCCGGGCCGCCCCGACCGTCAGAGACCGGCCGGGTGCCCCTCAATGTTTGGCCGGGGGCTCCTTGCCGAAGGACTCGTCGAAGATGGTGGCGGTGTTTCTGCCGCGTTCCTTCGATTTGTACAAGGCCAGGTCGGCCTTCCGGACGAGGTCGAGCTTTTCCGTTCCGTGCAGGGGAAAGGCGGCAATACCCAGGCTGATCGTCACCTTCAGCACCTGACTCTGACCGGGGAACTCGAAAGCCTCGACCGCCCGGCGGATGCGTTCGGCCACCGCGAACCCGCTTTGGAGATCGCTTTCCGGCAGAATCACGGCAAATTCCTCGCCGCCGTACCGGGCCGCCAGGTCCACCGCGCGGAGGTTTTCCTTGAGGATCCTGGCCACATGCGCCAGAACCATGTCTCCCGTCTGGTGGCCCCAGGTGTCGTTGAACTTCTTGAAGTGGTCGATGTCGAACAGGATCAGGGCGAAGGCCTTGCCATACCGGTGACTGCGCCGCAGTTCGTTGTCGAGCGACAGCTGGAAATAGCGGTGGACGTACAGCTTGGTCAGCCCGTCGGTGATGGCCATCTCGTACAGCCTGGCCTTTTCGAGGGTCAGGGCCACCTGCGCGCCCATGGTGCTGGCCAGCGCGATGTCGGCCTCCCCGAACTCCCCGACCCGGCGGTTGACGATGTTGACCACCCCGATCGGTTTCTTTTCCAGCAGGAGGGGAACGCACAGAATGTTCTGGATCGAGGAGGAGATCCCTTCCTCGTAGGGCTTGAGGGTGCCGTCGGGGATCCGGTTGAAGACCACCGGCACCATGTCGGCGAACGCCTTGCCGGCCACGCCCTCACCGGGCTTGATCTCGATGCGCGACGTGGCGTTCTCGATGCCTTCCGCCCAGACCACCTGCACCACCAGGGCCTGCTTCTCCTCGTCGAAGAGCATGATGCTCCCGCGTGTCGCCTCGAGACTCTGCACGGATTTCTCCAGGATCACCTTCAGGATCTCCAGGGTACTGCTGGCGAAGTTGATCTTCTCGGAAATCTCGTTGAGGGCCTTCAATTCGCCGATCCGGCGGTGCAGGTCGCTCTGGCTCTTCTCCAGCGAGACCATCATGGAATTGAAGGAGTCGACGAACGTCTCGATCTCCAGACTGCTGGTCAGGCGGGGAATGCGCGTGTTGAGCCGCCCGCCGCTGATCTCCCGCACCGCCCGGCTGACCTGTTCAAGAGGCCGGGTGGTGAACCCGGCCACCAGGAAGCAGGTAAGCAGGGTGACCAGGCCGATCAGGAGGGTCAGCCGGACCGTCTGGACCAGGATGCCCTGGCGCAGTTCCGCGACCTCGTCCATGTCGCGGCTGACATCGAGGATGCCCACGACCTTTCCGGCCTTGTTTTTGATCGGGTGGAAGGCCGCGGCCCAGTTCCCGAAGGCATCCTGGTAGCTGTCGGTCGAGGTGGGCTCCCCGGTTTCCCAGGCCCGGGGGATCTCCTCGGGGACATCCATGATGGGATAGCCATAGCAGAAGCCGTCACCCAGATCGGATCCATCGGCGACGTGCACGAGAAACCGTCCGTTATAGCGGTAGAGGCCGAGCCAGGACAGGTTGAAGCGGTCGCTGAACAGCCACAACAGGTGCTTGAGCTCCCGGTGGTACGGATCGTCCTGGGCCTGGATCGTCTCCAGCCGTTCGGCATCAATCAGCTGGGCGACGCATTCGGCCGTGGCCTTCAGGCCTGTCCCCACCTGCTTGGAAAAGCTCCCGGCCGCATACTGGAAAATGACGTAACTGAGCGAAGAAACCCCCGCCATGACCAACACCCCGAACAGCAGGAAGATCTTCCACTTCAGCGACCGCACCATCGGCGGGGGCGCCTCCCTTCGTCAGTTCGGACGGGCCTGATCGACGGCCTGGAGAAACTTCCCCTGGTCGTCGAACACATAGAGCTTGTTGTTCAGCGAATCCACGGTCACGACGCGGGTCGGGCTGGCCAGCAGGCAGATGCCGAACAACTGGAACAGGTCCTTGTCGCTCTCGCGGGGCGGTTCCATGGTCCGCAGAAACCGGAATTCCCGATCGAACACCGAGATCCGCATCGTGCCGAGCTCGGTGACGTAGAGGTCCCCCTGCGGATCGAAGGCCATGAACTGGGGGAAATTCAGCGTGCCGGGGGCCTCCCCCTTGCCGACCGCCACCCTCAGGAAGGTGCCGTCGGGCTCGAACAACTGCAGTCGGGAATTGTACTCGTCGAGCACGAGCACCTTGCCGTCGGGGGTTTTCTTGATATCGTTGGGATACCACAACTGGCCCGGATCGACTCCGTGGGTGGCGATGAAACCGGCTTCCCGCCCCTGGGGATCGAACCGGACCACGCAGTCCTGGCGCGAATCGACGATCAGGATCGAACCGTCGGGATCGCGGTGGAAGGCCCCAGCGGCTTTCAGAGCCCCTTTCCGGCCTTCCCAGGCCCAGGTTCGGAGGAGACGGCCCTGGTGGTCGAAAAACAGGAACTCGAGGATCGACAGCGCGTCCCGCTCGGCCCGGGTCTTGCCCAACCCAAGCGTCCGATAGTTGGAGGCGATGATCTCGGCGTCGGTAATCCACAACCCCCAGACGTTGACCATCTGGGGATGCGTGATCTCCCGGACCAGGCGGAAGTCGCGGTCAAGCACCACCAGACGGTGGGCCTGGGCGTCGTTGACCACCAGGAACGTCCCGTCGGGGGAGGCGGCGATCACGTTGGGCCGGTGCAGAACGGGATCGACCCCGCACCCCGTGGCCAGGCTCATGATCAGCAACAGGCCCGCCACGAGGGAGGGAAGGAACCACCCCCACGCCGCCCCGGCCCGGCGTGGCCGCCTGGGTCCGGCACCGGTCGGGTCTACGGGTTCACTGCTCACGTCTCCATTATCATCCATCTGCCAGGAGGTTTCAAGCGGCGCCGCGGCCCCAGGCCCGGCACCCGAAAAGAGGGGATTCCCGGCGGACCGGCCCTCGGGAATCCGGCGGGCCCCCCAGGCGCGGACATCTTTGCCGCCTGGGCGGAAGGCTGATTGCAGGCATTTCCGGGATCCCTCGCGGATCCCGGGAAAGCGGGGGACGGTGACCGCTCACAATCAGGGGCGCCCCTGCCAGATCGTTCCCGCCAGAACCCCGCGCAGGAGGAACGCGGCGGCCCGGTCTCTGG
>CAZKPI010000198.1:5247-8053 GCA_964554555.1 uncultured bacterium | reverse complement strand
CGCGCAGATGCTGGAGAGCCTTCTCCCGCAGACGCTCCAGGGGATCGCGCGCCGCCATTCTGGCCACCAGAGCCAGCGCATGGGGGCTGTCGAAGCAGGAGAGGGCGTAGAGAGCGGAATCCCGCATCCACACTTCGTCCTCGCCGGCCATGCGGCGCAGGAGTTCGAGGAGAGGCGCCCCCCCAAACCCTTTCAGGACAGTGATCACGTTGGCCTTGACCCGGTTGTCGGGGTCCTGCAGGTGGGGGATCACGCGGCGGACGGCTTCGTCACCCCCCAGGGCTCCCAGGGCCTCGACCGCGTTGGCACGCACGCGGGGGTCTTCGGCCGTCAGGCTGGCGGCCAGGGCGGGAACGTCGTCCGGACCGCCCAGGCGGCCCAGGGCGATGAGGAAGCTGGCCTTCAGCTGGGGAACCTCTTCGCGGGCCAGGCCCTGCCGGACGAGCGCGGTGCCTTCCGGCGAGGGGGTCTTGAGGGCCTGCTTCAGCCCCGCGAAGCGATCGGCGGGCTCCGGCGAGGCGAACAGGTGGGCCAACGGCCGGTCCCCCCCGGCGGCCGGCGGGGCGGCCGGCTGGCGTTTCTTCAGGGTCTCCACCGCCCGGCGGGCATAGTAGCGGATCTCGACGCTCGGATCCTGGCTGGCCAGCTGGCTCAGCAGGGGGAGGGCCTGGGGGTCCTGGCTTTCCAGGAGGTCGATTACGGCCTGGCGCCGCTCGTTTTCGTCGGGCGACCGCAGGGTGGCCAGCAGGCTGTTGATCGTTCCGGTCGGTATGGTCACAAACTCCCCTTCGTTTCTCCGGCGGGCGGGGACGGCTCCGGCCGGGCGGCTCCCATCCCTTCCGTTGATGGGCCTGTGGCGATTGCCAGGCTGGGGCGGGGGTAGATCCGCTCCAGCACCGCGCGCCGATCCTCCGCGATCAGGCGGGCGAGGGAACCGACCGCCCCCGCATCATACCATGCGAGCTGGTCGGGGTAGATCCGGAAATCGGCGGCCGTGGTGATGGTCCAGGCAAGGCGGCCGTCAGGCGCGGCCTGGAAGAGGGACAGGCGGTCGGGACGCCGAAGGACGAGGCGGCGATCGGCCGACAGGTCCATCGTCACCGTCGTCCTCCCGGCGGCCTGGCGGACATCGACCCCGGCCATGGGGTCGGCGGTGAACCCCATCAGGCCGGCCAGGGTGGGAAGGATGTCCAGGTGCGAGGTCGCCGCGTCGATGACGCCCGGGGTCAGGCCGGGCGCCCAGATCAGGCAGGGGACCCGCACCTGGCTTGGCGTGGGGCCACTGCAATGGGTGAACGACCCGTCCTCGCCGAGCGATTCCCCATGGTCGCCGAGCACGACGAACACGGTGGTGTCGAACAGGCCCCGGCGGGCGGCCTCGCGGAAGAAGGCGGTCAGGAGCGAGTCGGTGTAGAGGAGACTGTTGCGGTACCGGTTCCGGGCCTTCTCGACGAGGTCAGGTGAAGGACCGGCGAGGAAGATGTCGCCCTGGTCGTCGGGATAGGTCGGGGTGAAGGTCTCGAATCCGGGCGGGTAGTAGTAGTTGAAATGGGTGCAGTACAGGAACGCCTCGATGGCGTGGGGACCCGGGGTGTCGAGGGTGCGCAGGATGTCGGTCAGGGCCCCCGCCGTGATCTCCGGCCGGGTGGCGGTTGCCGGATAGGGGTGGGCGGCGAATCCGGCGATGGTCCGGCCATCGATCAGGGTTTCCCAGTATTCGCCAAAGTGCGCGAGCCGGTAGCCGGAGGAGGCGAGGAACCCGAGGAAGGGCGCGGGGGGAACGGGGCGCAGGTGCTCGAGATAGGCAAGGGGGAACCGGTTGTGATACAGGCCGACGTAGGACGACACGCTGGAGTTGGTGAGCGAGTGGTGGTTCCGCAGATACAGGCCGGACCGGGCGGCCTCCAGGGTGCCTTTCATCAGGAGAGGGAACAGATCGGCCCGCCAGCTTTCCACGAGCAGGACGACGAGGTTCAACCGCGGGCCGGGCCCGTTCCAGGCGAACCGTGGGGGCTGGAACAACCGGGCCCAGTCGATGGCCGGCGACCGACTGCCATCGACGTCCATGTCCGGGGTCCGCCAGGGGGTTGGCAGGGGCATCGGGGCATTTCCCATCCGGAGCCGGAAGTCCAGAAAGTCGGTGATGGGCAGGATTCCCGACAGGGCGGGAAAGGAGCCGACAAACACCGCCAGCCAGACCCCCATGGCAACGGCCGCCGGCCTCCGCACGGTGGTGCGGAGGCCCGGCCAGCGCCACCCGAGCCCAAAGGCCAGGGTTCCGGCCAGATAGACGCCGAAAGTCACCAGGACTGCCTCGATCAGGGGCCAGGACACCCCCATGGCCTCCCCCGCTGTCCGGGGGGCCAGCAGGAAGAAGACGGTCAACTGGGAAGGCCCGATGTGGGCCCTGGTGACGGCGAAGTAGCGCAGATCGACGTACAGGAAGGCGACCAGCAGGTAGTTGGCGGCGATCAGGGGCAGAGCGGCCCGCGGCCAGCTCCTCGCCAGGGCGGTTTCGGCGGCCCAGGCCAGCCACAGCCCGCCCCCGCCCGCCGTCAACAGCCATCCGCCATAGGAGGGCCAGGCCAGGAACGTGGCCAGGCCGGCCGCCGCCAGGAGGGCGGGAATCCCGGCGCGGGCGGCGGCCTCCCCGGCGGCCGGCCGCCACCGGAACACCAGCATCGCGCCCAGGCCGCCGGCCACGACGGCCGAGGCGGTTCCGAACAGGGTCAGGAGCTCACCAAGCATCCCCCAGGCGGGAACTCCCGCCTGCAGGAGGATCTCCCAGCCGAGAAGGAAGGCGGTG
>CAZKPI010000198.1:0-5237 GCA_964554555.1 uncultured bacterium | reverse complement strand
CTCACCGGCCGGGATGCCAACTTCGCAAGGGCCGGAACCCCCGTCGAAGGCGGCCTTCCGATGCCGCAGGGCCGGAATCGCTCCTCTCCGCGTTCATGATAAGCCCATACTACCAGAAACAGACCACCGGGAGGTTGCCCCCCCGGTGGTGCGGATCTGATGCGGTCTCTGGCTATTGGACCCTGACGAACACCAGCGAATCGAGGAACAGGTTGGCCCCGCCGCCCGCCCCGGCACTGAGAGCGGTCAGGGTCAGGTCGACCCCGGCCACCCCGTCGTTCAGGATGATCTGGCCGAGCGCCATCGCCGTCCGGCCTTTGTTGATCGGGCCGTAGCCGCCGATGTCCTTTTCCAGCAGGGTGGAGGCGATGACGCCGTTCTCGCGGATCTGGAGGCGCCAGTTCCCCCCCGAGGTGTGCGGGTAGTAGTAGGCGTAGACATTGAACCGGTAGGTCCCGCCGACGGGGGTGGGCAGATTGTAGTAGTCGCTCGAGAAGATGCTCCCGACCCCGAACTCGTACGAGTCGCCGTTGCCGGGGGTGCCCACGGTGTCGGCGATCAGCAGGGCCAGGCCCGCGCCCGAGTAGTAGTCGATGGCCGGGTAATCCTTGTTGTTGAAGATCAGGTAGCTGTTGGCAATCGAGCCGGTGGTCGGTTTCTCATTGTTGAAGTTCCAGTTGGGGTTCTCGCCTTCGAGGACGCCGACCCACAGGCCGCCCGGATAGGCCTTGGCGTAACTGCTGAGGTCGCTTTCCTTGCCCGAGGCGCTGACGGCTGAGACCTTGAAGAAGTAGGGGATGCCGAACTCGAGCTTCTGGCTCTTCTTCTCGGGGTTCTGGTTGAAATTGGAGGGGTAGGTATTGATGACGTAGGCCGAGGTCTCGGTCCACTGGGGCTGGCCGGTGACCATCTTGGTGTAGCCGCCGTCGGCCACCGTGCTGAAGTAGATGTTGTAGCTGGTCGCGTTGCGGGCCGCGTTCCAGGCCAGCTTGATGCCCGCCTCGGTCGAGGTCGAGGACCAGGCCTTCAGGCCGGTGGGCACATGGGGGATGTCGGAATCGGCGGACTGGGTGACGATCGAGCTCATCTTGCTGACGTTGCCGTTGCGGTCGATGGCGCGCACGGCGAACAGGTTGTAGGAGGTGCCGCTGACGTCCTTGAAGCTCTGGGTCAGGTTGGCCGAACCGTTGTCCTCGACGATGCCGATCAGCGAGAACAGGCGGTCGTTGGGATTGGCGCGGAAGATCAGGTAGGCCGCGAGGTCGAGGGTGGGGTTGTTGCCGTCGAAGATGTTCGAGCCGTCCTCGTTCTGCATCGGCTTGTGCCAGGAGACGACGGGATCGACGTCGGTGCTCACGGCAACGTCATAGGGAATGCCGGGAATGGTGTCGTCGCCCGACAGGAGGGTCACCTGCACGGGATCACTGTTCTCGCTCTCGGTGTATTCCTCGTTGAAGGACCGGATGATGTAGGTGTACTGCTCGGCCGAACTCTTGGTGACGGAACTGTCGACGTAGCCCGGGGTGTCCTGCGGGACCGAGGAGATCCACTGGACACCGCCGGCGCTGGTGGAGAGGCCGCGGTAGATGTTGTAGCCCTTGATGTGGGCCGAGGTGACCTTGTCCCAGGCGACGTAGACGGTGTCCTGGGAGGCCCGCACCTTGATGTTGACCACGCGGGGCGGCCGCTCCTCGACCGGCAGGCCGGCCCGGGCCTGGACGGCGTTGGTGCGCGACAGGTCGGACTCCTTGCCCTGCGTGTCGAAGGCCGAGATCTTGTAATAGTAGTACTGGTCGTTCACCAGATAGTTCTGGTTGTCGTTGTCGAGGTAGGAGGGGGCGGCCATCTTGCCGATCGTCGAGACCAGGGTGAACGGGCCCCCCGAACTGCTCGACCGGTAGATGTTGTAGCCCACCAGGTCGGCCTCGGTGTTGGCGCTCCAGGTCAGCAGGATGGCACGCTCCTTCCCGATGCCGACGATGTTGGTGGGGATGTTCGGGGCCTCGTAGTCGGTCAGCCCCTCGTCCCTCTTCACGCCTGTGGTGCAGCCGAAGAGGGAAAACAGCATGAGGAGGAACACTCCTGCCACGACACTCTTCCGGTACCGGGCAGGTGCCAACGTGTTCAGCATAGGGCTCTCCTTTTTCGTCCGTGGATCGACAGAATCTTCCCTCCTATCATCGTCAGGAAGGGGAAAAGTCCTTAGCGCCAACGCGGAAGGGACGGCACCCGGGCCGCCGGCCCGCCCGGGCAGGGCTGGGCGGCGTGGGCGGTTGGCCGAGAGGGGTCATCCGATCACGCCCTGTTCCTGCTCCGCCTCGCGGATCGCCTTCTTCATGTCGCCGACCGCCTGGGCCAGGCCGGTCAACACCGCCCGCGAGATGATGCTGTGGCCGATGTTGAACTCCTCAAGGCCGGCCATCCGGACCAGGGGAGCGACATTCCAATAGGTGATCCCGTGGCCGGCGTTGATCCGCAGATCCAGGTCGACCCCCATCTCCGCCATCTCGTACAGGGTGCCGAGTTCGTGCTCCGCCTCGGCCTCGCCCCGGGCCTCGGCATACCGGCCGGTGTGGAACTCGACGAACTCCGCCCCGGCCTCGGCCGCGGCCTTCACCTGCTCCGCCACCGGGTCGATGAACAGGCTGACCGCGATGCCGGCCTTCTGCAGTTTGCGCACGACCTCCCGGATTTTGCGAACCTGCCCGGCCACGTCGAGGCCCCCCTCGGTGGTGATCTCCTGCCGCCGCTCCGGCACGAGGGTGGCCATGTCGGGCCGAAGGCCGACGGCGATGTCCACGATCTCCCTGGTGGCCCCCATCTCCAGGTTCAGGCGGGTGCGCACCGTCTCGCGCAGGATCCGCACGTCGCGGTCCTGGATGTGCCGACGGTCCTCCCGCAAATGAACCGTGATGCCGTCCGCCCCGGCCATCTCGGCGATGCCGGCGGCCCAGACCGGATCGGGCTCCCGCCCGCGCCGCGCCTGGCGGATGGTGGCGACGTGATCGATGTTGACTCCCAGCTTGATCATGGTGGAAACCCCCTGAGCGTGATGGTTCTTCAGGAGCCGCGGGCGGGCGGCGGGCCGCCGGCGCCGGGCAGAAGGGCGATGAAGGAGAACTGCGTGCCGTTCCGGCCCCGCATCTGGCGATACGAGAAGTAGCGGTCGGGCAGACAGCGGGTGCAGTCGTGAACGTGCCGGATGCGAGCGCGGGGGACCCCGCGCTCGAGACACTGGATGACGTTGAGGCCGCGCAGGTCGAGGTGCCACTTGCCCGCCGCCCCTCGCGAGAAGCAGGCCAGATCCCGCTCGTCGTGGGCCCGGAAAGCCGCCGCCACCTCGTCTCCCAGCTCGAGACAGCAGGACCCGAGGCAAGGCCCCATCAGCACCTGCATGTCGGCGGGCGGCACCCCGCTGGCCGCGTGCAGGGCGGCGACGGCCTGTCCGGTGATGTCCTGGCGGGTCCCTTTCCAGCCGGCGTGGACAGCCATGACCACCTTCCCCGCGGCGAGCAGAACCGGCAGGCAATCGGCGGTGAACACCCCGACCGGCTGGCCGGGCAGGGCGGTGAGCAGGGCGTCGCCCTCGCCCTGGGGGCCGTCGGGCGAGACGCCGGTCACGGTCAGGATACGGGTCTGGTGGACCTGCGCGGCGAAACGGGGCGGGGTCAGGCCGAGGGGGGCGACGTCGGGCAGGCTTTCCCACAGCTCGCGCCGGCCCTCGGCAGAGCGCTCGTGGAAGTTCAGACTGCCGTCGGCCCGTTCCGAGAACCCGGCCACGATCCCCGGCAGGCGGAACAGGTGCATCTCAGCCTCCGGCGTTGAGGGAGGCGATCATCCGTTCGGCCAGCTCGTCGACGGCGTCACGCGTCCCGGACACCTCGCGGATGCGGCGCAGGGTGCGCAGGGCCTCGTCGATGCGGCCCTTCTTGGTGTAGAGGGAACCGAGCACGACGTAGGCCTCCTTCAGGGTCTGATCGAGGGCGATAGCCTTCTTGCATTCCTCGTAGGCTTCCTTGTATTTTCCCTGGTTGTAGTGCAGGAGGGCGAGATCCTTGAAGGCCACGGCGTTCTCCGGGCTCAGCGACAACGCCTTGCGGAACTGCTCCTCAGCCATGTCGTATTTCCCCGACCGGAAGAAGTCCTTCCCCATGTCGAGGTGTGTGCGCGCCGCCTCCTGGTTGCGGCCCTCGAGTTCGCGGCGGACTTTCAGCAGAAGCTGGCGGGCCTGGCGGCCCACGGTCGCGTCGCCGGCGGCGGCCAGGACCTTCTCGAGCTCGGCGGCGGCTTCAGACACGAGGCCCCGGTCGAGATAGGACTTGGCGAGGGAATACTGCTTCTCGAGGCGGCGTTCCTCTTCCACGCTCAGTTCGCGACCCGGCCCGTAGCCGGCCGCCAGTCCCTGGGGGGGGGCGGCCCGCGGCCCCGCCAGGGGAATCGAAGCGCGGGGGGCGGCCGCCGCCCCGCCGAAGGCCGGGACGGCGGGAGCCATGTCGGGCAGGCCGGCCTCGAAGGACATGCCGGTCTCGGGCAGTCCGGCCACCGGGGTGAACGTGCCGGAGGTCTCGATGGTGGAGCCGCTTCCGGCGCCGGAACCGAGCTTCCCCTTGCTCTTGAGGTAGTCGGTCAGGCGGGAACTGGCCTGGATCTGCTTGACCTTGGAGAAGTAGAAGGACTTGCTGTTGTTCGTCAGGCGGTGCAGTTCGCGCTCGATGTGGCGCCGGATCGGCGAACCGGCCGGGGCCTTGGTGAGGGCCTGCTGGTAGACGTACAGGGCTTTGCCGGCCTGGTTGGTTTTTTCGTAGGAGACGGCGAGGGGAATGTAGGCCTTGAGGTAGTCACGGTTCAGCCGGAGGACGGCGGTGAGGTTGCGGGCCGCCTCGGCGTAATTCTTCCGGGTGAACTCCACGAAGCCCAGGTTGAAATAGGACTTGAAGAAGGTGGGATCGGTCTTGATGGCGGCGCGGAAATGGGAGATGGCCTCGTCCTGGCGGCCGGCCTTGTAGCAGGCCCAGCCCAGGGAATCGCGGAAGTTGGCGGTGGCCGGCTCGAGCTCGACGGCGCGCTGGCAGAGAAGGACAGCCCGCTGGGTGTCGAGTTCGAGGGTGGCGAGCAGGAACCCCAGGTTGTTCAGGGCCGAGGGGTAGTTGGGGTTGAGGGCCAGGGCCTTTTCGTAGGCCTTGACAGCCATGCGGGTGTCGCCCATCTTTTCAAAGGCAAAGCCCAGATTGTGGAAG
>CAZKPI010000197.1:0-8053 GCA_964554555.1 uncultured bacterium | reverse complement strand
GGGGCCGCGCGAACGGCCGCGCGTCCAGGCGCCCCCGAATTCGGCCCCCAGGCCCGCTCCGCTCATCCCCCCGACCACCGCCTCCTACGCCGGGGCCATCGCTCCCCGCGCCGAGCCCGCCCGCCAGCGGGCGCCCCAGGCTTCCCCGCCCGGCGACATCGGGCTGGGCCTGACCACCCGGGAGCTCGCCCCCCTGGAGATCTCCCTCGACGCCGACGGCCGCCTGCTGTTCCCCACCCAGGCCTGGTATCACGCCTTCATCCAGGGCATGCTGGTCTTCGGCGGCGGCGTGCTGTTTCTGGTCGTGGCCTCGGTCACCGGCATGAAACCGAGGGGGAGCTCGAGTCAGGCGCCCCAGATGTCGACCGAGACCGCCGCCTGGCTGACCCTCCTGGGAGCCGCCGTCTTCGGCGCTGGCTGGCTCATGAACAAGACCTTCCGGCATTACACCGTCGTCGATGTCCGGCGGCGCCTGGTCAGCCGCCAGGCCCGGGCGGCCGACCGTCCGGTGTGGGAAGGGCCGCTGGCCGGCTTCGATCAGATCCTCGAAGTGGGGGTCACCACCCGCCCCGCCGGCGTCACCGCCGAAAACCTCGGGAAAGGGGTGGGCGGGGCGTTCGGCGCCGGCCGCCAGACGTCTGGCCAGGGCCTGCCGCCGGACGTGTCGGTCGTCTTCCTCCTGCAGGACGGCACGGTGGCGGAGGTCACCGCCTTCGCCAACGGCGAACACCAGCAATGGCTGGCCGAAAACCGCGCCCTCCTGCTGGCGGAGCATCTCGACCGGCCGCACCACCTTGCCCCCCCCGGCAGTCTGCTCGAGGTCAGGCGGGGCGGGCCCGGGAACCGGCCCCGGTTCGCGGTCATCACGCAGGCGGAGCGGGATTCCCGGCCTGAGAACATCCAGGCCGCGGTCCTGAAGTGGGTCCTGATCGTCGGCTTTTTGGTGGTCGGCTGGTTCCTGTTGATGATCGCCAGCGGCGTCTGGAAGCACTGACCGCGGGGGCACCCCGGCCCGGCCGGGCGACGGCCGCCGCCGGACGGAGGTGAGGGCGGGGCCCGGACGGCGAAACAGGGCGAAACCGCCACTTGCTTTTCTTCCCCGGTTGGGTGATCCTTCCCTACCTGTCCTGACCGCCCCCCATCGCCGCGTTTCGAGGAGCAGAAAACCATGACCGGCTGGCTGGTGCCGACCCTGTTGTCCTGTGTCATCTGGGGGTTCTGGGGCTTGTTCCCCAAGCTGGCGGCCCGCCATCTCGAGCCCTGGAGCATCTTCATCTGGTCGACCCTGGGCAACCTCACCGTGGCGCTCGGCCTGCTCGTCTGGATGGGCTTCCGGCCCCAGACCGACAGCCGTGGCATCCTGTTCGCGGTGCTGGGCGGCCTGGCGGGCAGTCTCGGCTCGGTCTGCTACAACATCGCCGCGGCCAACGGGCGCATCTCGGTGGTGGTGACCCTGACCGGCCTGTACCCGCTGGTGACGATTTTCCTCTCCTGGCTTCTCCTGCAGGAGCCGCTGGCCATCAAGGATCTCGTGGCCATGGGCCTGGCCGTCAGCGCCATCGCCCTGCTGTCGCTGTAACCCGCTGACGCCGCGCCGGCGCGCCCGTCACCGCCGCCCTTTCCGGTCGGGGGGCGGGCAGATGAGCGTGATCTCGTTGCGGTCGTGACGCAGGTGGCGCACCCGCAGACGGGCCAGGGAAAAGCGTTCGCGCAAGCCCTCAACCGCCTCCAGGATGGTCGAGGGGTCCTTGCCGCGGAACTTGACGTTGACCACGAACCCCCGGCAGAGACCGGCCGCGAGCCAGCGCTCGAGCAGTCCCAGGGTGGCCAGCGGCCGGACGATCATGTCGCACAACAGCCAGTCGGCGGGCTGGGGCGGCAGGTAGGCATACCCGTTCTCCCGCAGGTGGGTACAGCCCGGGTGGCCGGACACGCGCGGTTCCAGGTCGGCGGCATCCACCGCGATCACCCGCGCCCCCCGCTGGAGGGCCGACCAGCTCCAGCCCCCGGGCGCCGCCCCCAGATCGACGCAAAGTTCGCCCGGCTGGGGCCCGCGGCCGCCCTCCGCCCAGGCCTCCTCGACCTTGAAATACGAGCGGCAGGGAACCCAGCCGCCCCCGGCGGGACGGCTCGCGCCGGATGGCCGGGGCGAGGGGACCCGGCGGCCGTCTGGCCCCCGGACCGGTTCGGCCGCGCTGACCAGCGCCTGTTCCCGGTTGAGCAGGGCGGCCTGCACGAGCACGCAGGGCTGACGGTCCGACAGGTCGGCCGGCGCCCGGTACCGCTCCATCGCCCGCCGGCGGAACGTGGACATGCGTTCCAGGAAGGCCTCCGCCACCAGGCGGGCCCGCCCGGCCAGGCCCGCGGCGGGATGGTCCCCGTCCTCCTCGGCCCAGGCGGCCATCGTCTGCACGCAGAGGGTCCAGGGCAGGGGGGAACCGTCGAGCACCCGGTCGGCCGCCTCGCCCAGCGCCCGGGCCAGACCCTTCACCGAAGGCTCGCAGACAAGGATGACGTCGGGAAGGAACGCGCGGGCGAACACCCAGGCATGGCCCAGGAGGGCCGGGTCACCCTCGGCCAGGACGAGACCCGGCCCCGGCCCGATCGTCCGGCGGCCGGGAAACTGGCGCCGGATCTCGGCCGCCAGGGTCTCTTCCCATCCCGCGGCGCACCCGAGCCCCTGCCAGGGTCCGGCGGGGAACGGCGCCCAGAGCCTTTTTTCGGATTGCGGGACGCGGCGGCCCGTCTGGTTGACGGTTCGGGAGCCCGGCAGGCCCTTTCCCTTCGGCCGCCGCCGGGCGTCGGGGAAGCGGGCGCCGCTCACCAGAGGTCCTCGAGGGTGATCGCCGCGTCGAACAGCATCCGGCGGTCGCGGTCGGCCAGATAGCCGCGCAACAGGAAGGCGGGATCGGGCTCGACGCGGCCCCGGAACACGCCGCGGCCGTTGACCGTCACCTCGACCGGGGCCGCGAGATCGACCAGGTCGGAGGACAGCCGGAGGCTCACCCGGCCGACGCGGGAGGTTTCCAGGTGGAAGCGGTTGCCGACGAGCCGGGCACGCACCGTGCCGGCCGGGCCCTGCCGCGCGAAGACCCACGCCAGGGTGGGGTCGGGCAGGCGGCCGGTCAACTCCTGTTCCCGGCCGTCGCGCCGGATGGTCAGGGCCAGTTCCCGGCCCGCCCGCAGGCCGGTTTTGGCGGCGGCGAGATCGTCGGGGTTCCGGATGGGGCACCCGTTCAGCCGCACCAGCACGTCTCCTGTCTGCAGGCCCAGGCGGGCGCAAAGGGAGTCGGGAAACACGCGCTGGGCCCGGATGCCGGGTCCCCGGTACCGCTGGTCGGCGATGAAGTGGAAGTTGACCGATTCGTCCCGGACGATGGGATTGAAGTCTTCGGCCCAGGGCGCGGCGGGCCCCGGCACGATCTCGTCGATGGCGAGCCACCGGCACCGGCCCCACGCGGGCCGCTCGGTTTCGCAGACCACCCGCGGCGCGAGGGGGTCGCGCGGATGCCGCTCCAGAAAGGCGGCGATGCGGGCCAGTTCCTCCGGCTCGCCGGCGAAGCGGTGCCGGCCGGGCACCTCCCGCCAGACGAGGTCGGCGCCGGCCCGGACGGCGGTCTCGACGAGGGGCCGCATCTTTTCGGCGGGGAAGAACTCGTCGGCATCGGTGTTCACCAGCCAGCACGGCACGTTGGCCAGCATCGGCAACCGCAGGGGAAGGTCGCCGTCGAGGTGGCCGAGCGCGGGATGCCCGTTGCAGGCCACCACCGCCCCGAACTCCCCCGGGTGCAGCATGGCCAGCGCCAGGGCGCCCCCCGCACCGTCGGAGAACCCGGCGATCCAGACCCGGTCGTCATCGACGTTGGCCATCCGCTTGACGCGCCGGATCTGCCCCAGGACAGCGTCGTGTCCGACGTCGTCCCACCAGGCGGCCCCGTCCTGCCCGAGGGGATACAGCATCAGCCAGCCCTGCTCCCGCGCCAGCCGGAAGAACGGATCGGCCTCGGCGCCCTTCTGCAGTTGGGCCGGTCCGACCTCCTCCCCTGACACCCCGCCGTGCAGAACGACCAGCAGGGGGGTGGCCCGCCGCGGATGGTAGCCGGCCGGAACATACAACAGCCAGGGCCGTTCCCGGTCGTCCCGGGCCCGCCAGGTGAAGGCGTGGAACGTGCCGCGCGCCAGGCGGGGGAAGGACAGGTCGCGCAGACCCCGGCGCAGATCGGCACAGGACGGCCCGGCGGCCAACAGCCTGGCCAGGGCGGCCTCGACCGCGACCGGCTCCTCGGCCCGGCAGAGGTCCTCCAGCAGGGGAGCCCAGGCCGGCCCCCGGGCAAGGCGCGAAGCGGGCGGAGCGCCGGGCCCTCCGTGACCGTCTGGAGGCACTTCCGACGTCCTGTCAGCCGGGTGAGGACCGGGCCGCGCGCCATTTGCCCCTGGGCGAGCCAGACAGCACCCGGCCAGCATCACCCACACGGCCAGCATCAGCAAGGTTCGTCCCATGGATCTCATCTTATCAGCCTTCCGCCCCGCGCACCACCCTGCCGACGCCTGGTTTCCCCTTTCGGGCCCCGACCCTTCGGTTGCCGAAGGCCGCTGGCGATCAGTGGGCCCGGATCGCCCCCTCTGCTCCACCGGCTGGCGGGCAGACCCCAGCCATGGCGGCAGTCTTCGCCAGAACCGGATCCCGATGACCCGGGTTGGCGGGAAACCGGCCAGAGGCTTTCCCGCCAACCATCCCCTGGCCTCACCGGGCATTCCTGACCCCAGGGGTCTGCCGGTTCGTGTCAGGCGGCCGGCCAACCCACTGCCGGTTCCCGGTTTGTTTTCCCCCCGGGATCGGGTAGAATGGCGCGGTCACCCCCGCCGCCGACCGGAACTCCCCCGATCGGACGCGGAAAACCAGGAGGGATCGGCATGGCGAACCGGATCAAGACGGCAGGACTCACCATCCTCGACACGAGGATCTCCTATTTTGAGGTCGGCAGTGGCCGTCCGGTGCTTCTCTTGCACGGCAACCCGGGCACCAAGAACGATTTCCGCGAGCTGGCGGAAACCTTCGCCGACGACCGGATCCGCTTCGTGGGCATCGACCGCCCCGGGCACGGCAACAGCGACGAACTCCTGCCCGAAACCCCCGACCCCTGGTTCGACACCGCCGCCTACCTGGAATTCATCAAGCGGATGTGCGGCGGCAAGGCTTACGTGGCGGGCTACTCGCTGGGTGCCTTTCTGGCCCTCAAGATCGCCCTGCGCGGCCCCGACTGCGTGGCCGGCCTGGGTCTCGTCGCCCCCTTCGTGGCGCCGCGGGATCCCCACGAGTCCCCCTCCGCCATCCCCGAGTACAGCCGCAACCCCCTGCTCGGCACCATCCTCGGCCTTGCCCTCCCCTCGCTGGCCGGCGGCAAGATGCGCCAGCACCTGCAGAACGTCTGGGCCCCCGTCCCCATCCCCGAAGCTGTCCTGGAAGAGGAGCACAAACGCTACACCCATTTCGAATACCTGGTATCGACGATGCGCGACAAAAACGACATGTTGCGCGTGCTGGCCGAGGTCCAGCGCCGGGTGAGCGAGATCCGGTGCCCGGCCGTGGCCATCCTGGGCGCCAAGGATGCGGTCTGCGATCCGGCCGCCCAATGGAAGGTCCTCGAGGCCCTGCCGGGCATCCAGCGGGTCGATCTGCCCGAGGGGGGACACGGCCTGCCGTTCACCCACCGCCAGGAAATCGGGGAGGCCCTGGTCAAGCACATCCTCGGCTGTCCCTGACCTGGCCGCGGCGCCGGGGCCATCCCGAAGGGCCGGACACCCATTCCCTCCGGCGGGATTCCATCCCCCGGCCAAAGCGGTCCTGCGGTCTGGAACGAACCGGCGTCTCGCCTTGCCAATCGCGGCGGAGAAGAAGGATGGCCCCTCTCCTCCCACTCAGTTCCCTGGCAGGGGACGGACCAGGTCTGGCTCGCCGCCATCGGTGACCCCAGGCAGGAAAGGCACCAACCTCGTGCCGACCGCGCCGAACCAGGCCGCGGCCAGGGTGACCCCCCGTCCTGGGAAGGGAGAATGGGATGGTGTATAATGGAATCAGGAGGACCAGTTTGGTTCCATCCCCTGGCATATTGCGCCCGGGTCTTCCCGAATCCCGGGGTTTCACCCTCCTGGAAGGGATCATCGCCATGGTGATCCTGTCTTTTGTGCTGGCCGGGGCCTTCCGGGCGCTCCAGGTCTATTCCAGCAAAGCCAGTCAGAACCTGTCCAAGCGCCTCATCCTCCAGATGGAGGCGAGGCGGGCGATCCTGACGTTGTACAAAGTCGTCCAGGAGGGGATCGAGGTGATCCTTCCCTCGCCCGGGCAGACCCTTCCCTACCTGGTCTTCCGTGATTTTCTGAACAACGTCCAGATCGTCTACCTGGAAAAGGACCCCGACCTCTCCCGCGAGGAGGGCGAGGATCTCTTCAAGGTCATGATGGGAGTGAAGGACCCTGGCGCCCAGAAGGCCGAAGCCCCAAAGGTTCTGATGCGGTATGTCGCCAGCCTCAACTTCACCGCCCACCATGTCGGGGGGGTGCTCATCTCCTGTTCGATGCGGGGCGGCAAGGGGAAGTTCTCGATGGTCAACTACGTTCGTCTGAAGAACATGGCAGCGGAGTAGCGATATGAAGAAGACCGACAACGCGCGGGGCAAGCGATTCTTGCCGTTCCTGGCAGGGTCCCGCCGGGGCATGGCCCTGGTGGTCGTGTTTGGCATCCTGATCGTGCTGTTTCTTGGGGGCATGACCATCTCCCGCCTGATGTCGGGGGTCCAGGACCAACTGCGGTATGCCGATGCCGCTATCAGGGCCCAGTATGTCGGCGAGGCCTGCTACAACCTCCTGATGGCCCGGCTGATGAGCAGTCCCTACGAGAAGCGGTGGTTCGCCAAGACCGGCGCCGATTCCCAGGCCGGGGTCGACTACGAGGGGGGGACGTTCGACTACTTCATCAACGACACCCCCGGCCGGCCCTACCACGTCGACATCTGGATCAAATCCGTGTATCGCCACGTCAAACGGGTCTTCTTCTGGCGGGTCAGGATCCAGCCGAGCCTCTTCCCTGGCCTGATCCAGGGCAACACCGTCAGCGCCGTCGAGATGCAGGAGGCCGACTTCCCGACCTCCGTTCCCGCCGCCACCTCGGCCACGGCCAAGCAGATCGACACCATGGTCCAGGAGCGCCTCAAGAAAGAGGACGCCACCGCCAAGGTGGTGGCCGAGGTCAAAGCCGCCCCCCAGGTCACCACCGTGGTGGCAAACGTGACGGCGGCCCCGGCCCCGACCACGGTCCGTTCGGAACCGTTCACCCAGGAAGGGGCGTCCCCGCCTCCCCCGCCGCCGCCGCCCGATGACCCCCTCGAGGAGACCCCGCCTCCCAAGCCCGCTATTCCCCCCGTCAACCCGGCCGCCGCCCAGGATCTTTCCCAGACGGCAGCGGTTTCGTCGGCCATGTCCGGCGGCTCCTCCTCATCATCATCGAGTTCTTCCTCTTCGACGCCCTGCTGTCCCGCCCCCTCCTCCGGTTCGGGCCCGTCCTCGACGGCCATCGACAATGTGGCAGATAATCTGTCCGATGGCCCCGCCGGGGATCTCAACAGCGAGGACCTGGAAAAGGCCGAGAAAAGCCTCGACACCGCCGCGGGCCAGTCGGCCGCCCCGGCCCAGCAGACCACCCAGCAGGTGACCACCAACGACCCGGCCGGCTACAACGTGGCCGCCAGCGACCCCGATGACCCCACCGACGACGACAAGCCTCCCGTCACGGCGGCGGCCGCTTCGACGGGTTCCAGTGGTTCCACCGGCTCTTCGGGATCCTCCGGCACGGGCAGTGCCGGTGACACGTCGAGTGCGGAACCCTACTCCAGCACGAGCGGTGGAACGGGAACCGCCAGCGGCGATTCCGGTACCGGGACCGGAAGCTCCGGCTCCGGCACCAGCACAGGGACCGGAGATTCCGGAACCAGCACAGGGACCGGAGATTCCGGAACCAGCACAGGAACCGGAGACTCAGGCACCAGCACAGGGACAG
>CAZKPI010000196.1:0-8086 GCA_964554555.1 uncultured bacterium | reverse complement strand
CAGGATCAGGCCGGCCAGCGCCAGCGCCAGGGCCAGGCCGGCCCGGAAGCGAAGCCCGGGCGCCGGGGGCGGGTTCCCGGTCGGGCTGGCCCGGTCCGCCTTCGGCACTGGTTCCCGCGGGAGCGGGGGGTGTTGCCGACCGGTTCCCGTTCCCTTCCACGGAGGTGCGGCAGACCGCGGAACGGCGCCGGCGGCCGGGGTGAATGCCCCCCGGGGTTTCCCGGCCGTTCCCGCGGCCAGGGCGGCGGCGGTCTGCCGGTCGCCGTCGTTCAAGCGTGGGAGACGAGGGGGCCGGCGAACTCCAGGTGGACGAGGGTGAAATCATCGGGAAATCCCCCATTCGCCACAAAGTCGCTGGCTCCGGCATGGATCGTGGCGGCGAGGGCGGGCAGGGGCAGGGCGTGATGCGCGGTGAGCAGGGCCCGCACCCGGTCGTCGCCGAACAGCTCCCCGGCGGGATTGCGGCACTCGGTCAGGCCGTCCGAGTAGAAGGTCAGGCGACTGCCGGGGGCGAGGGTGAGCGACCCCTCGGGAAAGGGCAGGCCCAGGCCCATGCCGATGATCGGCCCGTGTTCCTCGAGGGTGGTGAGGGCGCCGTCGGGGGTCTGCAGGAAGGGCTGGGGGTGCCCGCCGTTGGCGAAGGTGAACCGGCCCGTGAGGCGGTCGAGCACCCCGTAGAAGATCGAGAAGGTCTTCTTGAAACGGAAATAGGGAAACTCGCGGTCAAGCGAGGCCAGCACCTGGCCGGGCGGCACCACCGTGCCGTCGGGGCCGGTCCCGGCCTGAAAGATAGTTCCCGCCTGGGGCTGGAGAAACTGGCAGACCGAGACGGTCACCATGGCCGATGGTACCCCGTGACCGCTGATGTCGATGACGGCCACCATCAGGTACCGCTTGCCCAGCGGCGTGAGCAAAAACACGTCGCCGCCGATGCTCTGGCAGGGGACGAACTTCCAGGCGGCGCGCACGTTGTCGGCGGCGGGCAGGGGCTTGGGCAGGAGCGCGGCCTGGATGACGGCGGCGGCCCGGAGGTCGGCGTTGAGGTGCTCCTGCTTCTCGCGCAGTTCGGCGTTGAGCCTGGTCAGTTGTCGCTCGCTCTCGGCGTATTTCAGCACGAGATTCGTCATCAGCCTGGTCATCAGGGCCTGGTCTTCCTGGCTGGCCCGGATCTCGATCAAGCTCTTGAGCAGATACGACCGGTGAGGGTTGTCGGGGGCGACCTTCGCCAGCATTTCCTCGATATCGACCGGGGCGGGCATGGTCAGTAGCTCCGGTTGGTCAGGTGCGGGTCCCGCGCCGCCACCCCGTCGATGCCGACGTTCTCGAGCTTTTCCAGGGTCGTGTGATCGCCAGCTCAGCGTCCCGGGTCTCGCGGATGACCGCTCCGTGCTGGGGGGCCAGGGCCTTGAAGGGGATGGTGCGCACCGTGGCCATCGCGTGCCGCAAGGCCAGGGTCGAGGGCATGACCAGCTGGTGGAAGCGGGCGAGGTCCTGGAGCGGGCAGGTTCCCCGCCCTTCGGGGCAGTTGGTCCGGTCGTGGTCGGTATGACAGGTTGGGGACAAGGCCAGGAAGATGCTGTCGCCCGCTCCAGGACTGCCGAACAGGTCGCCCGTGAACAGGATCCCCGTGGCAGTGTCGAAGGTGACAAAACTGCCCGGCGCGTGGGCGAACGGGGTGGGGGTGAACTGCAGTTCCCTGCCGCTGGCGAACCGGTACCGGAATCCTGTCTCGGCCAGGGACACCATCCGGGAGGAGGTCGAGTAGTGGCGGATGAACATATGGTTGGGCGCGGCCGAGATCAGCACCAGGTCGGGACGCCGGATCATGTCCTCGAGGTTGGGGAGACTGCCGCACAGGTCGGGGTCGAAGTGCGAGTAGACCAGGGCTTTGATCTGGTGGGGCGAAACCCCTGCCTGCAGGATCTTCATCATCACCGTGGAAAAATCCGGGCGACTGCCGCCGTCGATCAGGACGGCCTCGTCTCCGTCGCAGACCAGGTAGGGGTTACAGCGCAGGCCGGCTTCGGAATCCCAGAACCCGACCCAGGTGACCCCCTGGCCGAGCGACAGGGGGCGGTCGCCCGCGCCGGCCGCTTCCGGCTTTCCGTTCATCGGTTTTCCTCCGTTCAGGCGCCGGCGATCAGGGTCTTCAGCCGCGAGAAGATGCCGCCCTTCTGTTGCGAGCGGGCGATCGCCTCCTCGCCCAGCAGGTAGCGGATGAGTTCCTCCAGGGCCTTGGTGACGGGCGAGGCCGGGGCCTGCAGGGCCAGCGGCATACCGGCGATGACGGCGGCCTGGGCGTTGGCGGGGTCTTCCGGCAGGGTCTGCACGTGGCCCACCGGCAGTTTGCGCAGTTCCTCCAGGTAGGCCTCCTGCCCGTCGCGGAACCGGTTGGCCAGCACCGCAAACTTGCTCTTGGGATAGTTCAGCCGGCCCATCACCTTGAACAGACGGATCAGGCGGGTCAGCCCCGACAGGTCGGCGTTGGTGACGAGGGTCAGCACGTCGGCCATGTCCCACAGCAGGAGGGTGTGGTCGTCGATCTGGGAGGAGGCGTCGACGACGATGAAGTCATACTGTCGTCCGATCGCCTGCAGAATCTGGTTGAGGTTGGAACGCGAGATCATTTCGGCTTCCTGCGGCTGGTCGGGCGAGAACAGAAAATCGACCTCGTGCTTCCGGTAGAGGAACCCCTTGATGCGGTCGAAGGTCAGGGTGGTCTCCTTCTGGATCAGGCGGGCCAGGTTCATGGCGGCCGGCGCCCCGACCAGCAGTGCCGCGTTGCCGAACTGCAGGTCGGCGTCGATGTAGGCCACCCGCTTGCGCAGTCGGGCCAGCTGGCAGGCGAAGCTGACCGCCAGCGTGGTACAGCCGGTTCCCCCCTTGGGCGTGTAGAAGGTCAGCACTTTCGCCATCTGCTCCGGGGTGGCGAGGGCTTCACGGTAGGACTTGGTCAGGGCCAGCAGGAGTTTGGTGCCGACGCCCATCGCCTCGACCATCAGCTTCTGCAGGCCTTCCTTGCCCAGGGAATACAGGGTGGTGTTTTCCAGGGCCACCGCCGTATTGGCGTAGATCTGCTGTTCGCCGAGCAGTGACTCCTCGCCGAAGAAGCCGCCGGCTTTCACGGCGCCCAGCACCACGTCGTCGCCGGCGTCCTTCGCCGGGCGCTGGACGATCTTCACCGAGCCTTCCTCGATGAGGAACATCTGCAGGGCAGGTTTCCCCGCCTCCATCAGCACCTGGTTCTTGGTCGCCGTCTGCCGGGTCAGGTGACGGCGCAGGACATCGAAATCCGATTCGGAAAATCCTTTGAGGGCGAACATGCGGTTGCTCCTCCGTCCGCTTCAGGCCTTCAGGGCCTCGGCCAGGGTACCGGTCACGGTGAAATGCTGTTTGAACCCGATCAGCTGGAACACCTTCTGGATGGTCGGGTTGCATCCCCCGAGGATGATGCGGGCGTTCTTCTCCTTGATCAGGGCGATGTTGGCCACGATGGAACTGATGCCCGCGCTGTCGATCATCCCCGCCCGGCTGAAGTCGAGGACGATCACCTGGTGGCCTTCCTCGACCTGCTCGCGGATCACGCGGGCGAACTCCTCGGCGCAGGTGTGCAAGATATCGCCCTTGCTGGCGATGATGCGGCGTCCCTCGGCGGTGGTGACCTCGAATTCCATGGCGGCCTCCTTGGCAGACGTTGGTTGGCCGAATCATACCAGATCCGCGCCAGCGGTGTCATCCGGCCTTCCTTTGCCCAGGTTCCGCCATGGTTCTCGGAATCCCCAAGGCCGTTTCCCGGCCTGGCGGCGCCCCCGGGTCTTTACTCCCGCCGGCGCGGATGGTAGCCTGCCAGCGGCAGTGCACCCCGACCGCCGATCGGGCCCGCCGCCGGGCCGCGGACGGCAGTTCAGGAACGAGGAGGCCTGGCATGGCCAAGCGCATGGACATCGATGCCTGGGAGGCGGAGTTCATCCGCCTGTTCAATGAGACGGTTGAAGAGGAGCCCCTCTATGACTATATCCACCTCTACAGGAAGGGGTTGTCTCCTGCCGAGGCGGTCAAGGCCTACCTCAAGGAAAATCCCGACTACGCGGAAAAGGTCGAGGACCTGAAGGAACCCCTTTCCGCCAAGCCCCTTTCCCCCATGTCGCCCGAGGAATTCCTCAAAAAAGCGAAGGAACTCGAAGCCCGCGAGGCGGCCAGAAAACGGCTCAGTGAGTTCTGCCCCGACTGCGCCCGCCGCCTCGGCACCAAGAACATCTGCAAGTGCGGGTACAAACGCCCGAAGGGCCGCTGACCCTTCGCGTTCCTGAGCCCCCCCCTTTCGTCCAGCCCCGAGGTCTTCGTTTCCCGGGAAACCTGCCGGAATCGCCGTCCGGCACGATCTTTTATTGACGAACCAGAATTCGTGAATTGGAATTGACGTCTGGCGCATTTCGTGCTAGGGTTCCCCCCGACCATCGATCCCCGAGGAGGAACCCCGTGTCCCCCAGCCATCCGGTGACCGGCCGCCAGCCATGGACCTTCCTGACCAACCATGCCCATGTGCTGTTGTGCATCGCGCGTTCCCCCACCATCCTCATCCGCGACCTGGCCGCCCAGGTGGGCATCACCGAACGGGGCGTCCAGCGCATCATCGCCGACCTCCAGGCGAGCGGCTACCTGACCACCGAACGCCATGGCCGCCGCAACCGCTACGCCGTCCGCACCGGCCTGACCATGCGCCACCGCCTCGAACGCGGCCACACCGTCGCCGCCCTGCTCGACCTTCTGCGCGACCCGCCCGCCCTCGCCGGTCCCCGGTCCCCGCCCCCGCCCCGCCGCCTGCCCCCCAAGGGCGGCCAGGGCAAACGCCCCGCCGCCGACCGCGGCGAATCCATCAACGACCAGTACGTCCGCTCGAACTTCGAGTGACCTCCCTCCAGAAAAAGACAGGCTTCGTGCCGGAAAGAAAGGAATCCACCCCATGACCACCCAGAGCGTGAAGATCTACTACACCCACACCGACGAGGCACCCGCCCTTGCCACGGCTTCGCTCCTTCCCATCATCAAAGCCTTCACCTCGCCTGCCGGCATCGAGTTCGAGCGCCGCGACATCTCCCTGGCCGGCCGCATCCTGGCCGCCTTCCCCGAGTATCTGGAACCCGGCCAGCGCCAGAGCGACGACCTGGCCTTTCTCGGCAAGCTGGCCACCACCCCCGAGGCCAACATCATCAAACTGCCGAACATCAGCGCCTCGGTGCCGCAGTTGACCGCCGCCATCAAGGAACTGCAGGACCACGGCTACAAGGTTCCCGACTACCCCGCCGAACCGAAGACCGACCAGGAAAAGGAGATCAAGGCCCGCTACGGCAAAGTGCTGGGCAGTGCCGTCAACCCCGTCCTGCGCGAGGGCAACTCCGACCGCCGCTCGGCCGCCTGCGTCAAGGCCTACGCCCGGAAGAACCCCCATTCCATGGGCGCCTGGAGCAAGGATTCGAAGTGCCACGTCGCCCACATGGACAGCCAGGACTTCTACGGCAGTGAGAAGTCGGTGGTCATCGAGAAAGCTGGCCCGGTCAAGATCGTCCACGTGGCGAAGGACGGCAGGGAAACGGTGCTCAAGGACAAGCTGGCCACCACCGCCGGCGAGGTTCTCGACGCCGCCACCATGAGCCGCCAGGCCCTGCGGACATTCCTCGCCGCCCAGATCGACGATGCCAAGGCCAGGGGCGTGCTGTTCTCCGTGCATCTGAAGGCCACCATGATGAAGATCTCCGACCCCATCATGTTCGGCCACGTTGTCAGTGTCTTCTTCCAGGAGGTTTTTGACAAGCACGCCGAGGTCTTCAAAACCCTCGGCATCAACCCCAACAACGGCCTGGGCGATCTGTATGAGAAGATCAAGACCCTGCCCGAGTCCAAACAGCAGGAGATCAAAGCCGATCTCGAGGCGGTCATGAAGAAGCGGCCGCCCCTGGCCATGGTCAATTCCGACAAGGGCATCACCAACCTGCACGTGCCCAGCGACGTCATCATCGACGCCTCGATGCCCGCCGCCATCCGGGCCGGCGGCAAGATGTACGACGCCGCCGGCAAACTGCAGGACATGAAGGCCGTCATCCCCGACCGCTCCTACGCCGGCATCTACCAGGCCACCATCCAGTTCTGCAAGGAGCACGGCGCCTTCGATCCGCGCACCATGGGCAGTGTCGCCAACATCGGCCTGATGGCCCAGAAGGCCGAGGAATACGGGTCCCACGACAAGACCTTCGAGATCGCGGCCGACGGCGTCGTCAAGGTCATCGACCAGACCGGGAAGGTCCTGCTGGAGCACCCTGTCGAGAAGGGCGACATCTGGCGTTCCTGCCAGACCCTCGACGAACCGATCCGCGACTGGGTGAAGCTGGCGGTCTCCCGCGCCCGCATCACCAACACCCCCGCCATCTTCTGGCTGACCCCCGAGCGGGCCCACGACCGCTGTCTCATCGGGAAGGTCGAACGCTACCTGAAGGACCATGACACCAGCGGCCTCGAGATCAAAATCCTGCCGCCTGTCGATGCCATCACCTACACCCTCCAGCGCTGTAAGGAAGGGAAGGACACCATCTCGGTCACCGGCAACGTCCTGCGCGACTACCTGACCGACCTGTTCCCCATCCTCGAGCTGGGCACCAGCGCCAAGATGCTGTCGATCGTCCCCCTCCTCAACGGCGGCGGCCTCTACGAGACCGGCGCCGGCGGCTCGGCCCCCAAGCACGTCCAGCAGTTCGTCGAGGAAGGCCACCTGCGCTGGGATTCCCTCGGCGAGTTCCTCGCCCTCGGCGTCTCCCTCGAGGACTACGGCCGCCGCAACAACAACCCCAAAGCGGGTGTCCTCGCCCGGGCCCTCGACCAGGCGATCGGCCGGACCCTCGATGAGAACATCGCCCCCGCCCGTGACGCCGCCAGCGGCCTCGACAACCGCGGCACCCACGTCTGCCTGGCCCGCTTCTGGGCCGAAGCCCTCGCCGCCCAGACCGAGGACCGCGACCTGCAGAAACGGTTCAGCGCCCTGGCCCAACAGCTCGTGGCGAAGCACGACACCATCCTGGCCGAGATCCACGCCACCCGCGGCAAGCCGGTCGACCTCGGCGGCTACTACCAGCCCGACCAGGCCAAGGTGACCGCGGCCATGCGGCCCAGCCAGACCTTCAACCGCATCCTCGAGGAGTTCGTCCGGGGCTGACCGGGAACCTCCGTCCTGACCATCCCGCGGGGGTGGGGCCGACCGGGCTCCGCCCCCGCGGCCGTCCCGGGGGGGATTCCAACCAGGGGCGGCGCCGGTTTCCCGATGCCTGACCGCCACCGGGCCTCGCCGATCTCCCCTTGCAGGGGCCGGCCCACCGCATTCTGACCGGCTCCCAGCGGCCGTCAGCCCCGGCGGCGGCCTTTTCGCCGGGCTGGCCGTCAGGGCCCGGCGGGACCCGACCGACAGGAGGTCGGAAGGGCCCCTTGGCCGCCGCGGAGGGCCGCGCGCAACGCGAGTTTCGCGCCACGCCAAGGGGCCCTCCCCGGAAGAACGGGGCGGGGCTTGTTTCCCCTGGCGGGTCCTGCTACTGTGCGGACAACACCCCCGGCCGGATGTCGTCGGTCCTTCGACCGGGAGTCTCCTTTGGAAGGAGCAGGCTTTGTCTCTTCCCCCCATCGACAGGATGCCGCATCACCTGCTTGGCCGCGGCGGGAAAAGCCGCCAGGGCAGTATGGAGCGGCAAATGCTCGGCCTGGCCGCCTGGCCGGCCCAGGCCGGCCTGCTGGGGCTGGCTTTCGCTTTCCGCTACCACGGCGAACCCGGCGGGTCTGTGACGGAGGGCCTGCTGACCCCCGGCCCGGTGGATTGGCGGCCGGCGGTTCTCGACTGGCCCTTCCTGCCCCTCGTCGTCGCCAGCCTGGCGGTCGCCCTCTGGCGGCTGGCCGGCCGTCGCCGGTCTGCCCCTTTCCTCCCAGGGCCGGCTCGTAGCGGCAGTCTGCTCTGTTTGGCCGCGTTCGCCCTCTCCGACGGGGCGGGGCCCGCCCTGCTCGCCAGCGTTCTCGGGGTGTGCCTGTGCGGGGCCGCCGGCGGGTCGGCGAC
>CAZKPI010000195.1:0-8096 GCA_964554555.1 uncultured bacterium | reverse complement strand
CGCCGGCGCCGGTCGTGACCTCGGGACCCGCCCAGACCACGACCACCACGACGGTGACGACCACCCCGACGACGTACACCACGGTCACCACCACCCCGGTGACCTCGACGACAGTGATCACGGTTCCCACCAGCCAGCAGTTCGTGGTCACCTCGCCCTATCTGTATCTCGAGAACACCCGCCTGCCGCGCGGCCGCCCCTTCGTCATCCTGGAGGCCCGCGACGGCATCGCCCGCATCAAGGCCCAGGGCCGCCATCCGAACGACCCGCCGGTGATGGGCTGGCTGTCGCTGTCGGAACTGGACCAGCGCACCTCCTTCAAGCTGACCGGCATCTTCCCGATCTGCGAGAAGGACAGCTCCGGGCCCGGCATCGTCATCGTCATCGACCACGACACCCGGCACGGGCGGCGGCCCCGCCGGGGATATCACCATCCCTCCCCGTGGCCGTTCCCCCCCTTTCCCCCCCGGCACGACGACCGGCATGATGACCGTCCCGGCGACAAGCACGACGACCGGCACGACCGCCGGCGCTGAAGCGCTTCCGCCCGCCGCCCCTTCCCGCCCGCTCCCGACGGTCGGGAAGGTTTTTTTCCCTGGTGGTTGATTCCGGACGGTTTTTCTGGAATACTGGCTCTAGAGTACTCAGGAGGGAGCATGTCGACGAACGAGGGCTTCACGTGTCCGGCCTGCCGCAAGCCTTTGCAGACCGTGACCATCTGTGACACCGAACTGGAAGCCTGCACCAACGGGTGCGGCGGGATCTGGTTCGACGCCGCCGAATTGTTCCGGCTCGACCAGCAGAACGAGGGGGCGTCCGACCCCGTGCTGGAAAAACTCCTGGGCCTCTCCTCACCGGCCGCCCAGGCCGCGCGCGGGAAGCTGAGCTGTATCAAGTGCGGCACCCCGATGAAGACCCACGAGTATCGCGAGAATTCGGGCATCTTCGTCGACGAGTGCTACGCCTGCGGCGGCATCTGGCTGGACGGGGGCGAGCTGAAGGCCATCCGGGAGAATCCGGCGGTCCTGCAGTCCAACAAGGAACGGGCCCAGATGGAAAAGGACTTTGCCAAGAAGGTCCAGGATGAAAAGATCCGGCTGGCTGAGGAGGCCAAGAAGCGGGCTTCCCGGCGCCGGTTCTAGGATTCGAGTGGTTAGTAGGTGGTCGAGGTTTTTCGGTTCCCGGTTGTTCTGATGCGTGTAACTGACTCCAATAAGTACACAAGTAGAAAGGATGGGAGACAGGTAGTGAAAAGGTTTTTTGCGGTACTGGCCCTGGTTCTGGTGGTGACGGGATCGGCGATGGCCGACCAGATCGATCTGTCGGGCGCGCAGGGGTGCGGCCTGACGATCCAGGCGGAAAAGAAGACCGGGCCCGGTGACCTGGTCATGCGCCTGGGCTGTTCCATCGACAAGCTCTACACCTACGATGCGGAAACCCCCAAGGGCGGGTTCACCGTCCTGTACAACCCGGCCTTCTATTTCGGCGGCGCCTACGGCGCCCCCCAACTGCCGGTCATCACCCGGCTGATCCAGGTCCCCTTCGGCGCCAACTGCCAGGTCGAGGTCAAGGGCTACGACGAGAAGGAATACGACCTGGCCGCCCTCGGCATCAACCGGCCGATCTTCCCCCGCCAGCCCTCCGCCCCCAAGGACGGCTCCGAGCCGCCGTTCGTGTATGAGAAGTCGGCCTACATCAGCCGCGGCTTCAACGGCCTGCCCCTGGCCACCCTCACCGACGTCGGCGTCATGCGCCACATGCGGCTCGCCCTGCTGACCGTCGCCCCGGTGAAATACGACGCGGCCGCCAACAAGATCGTGGTCTACAACAACGTGCAGATGGAAATCACCATGAAGGGCGGCGACCTGGCCGCCACCAAGGCCATGCACGCCACCCACGCCTCGCCCGCCTTCGCCTGGATGGACAAGCTGGTCACCGTTCCCCAGGCCCTGAAGTTCGGCAAGGCCGCCGCCCCCCAGGGCTACGTCATCGTGACCGATCCCGCCTTCAAGGACGCCATCGCCCCCTTCGCCGCCTGGAAGACCCAGAAGGGCTACAAGGTCATGGTCGTCACCACCGACCAGTTCGGCACCGGCGCCGCCATGGTCGAGCCGCTGAAGAACTTCCTGCACGACCTGTACAAGCATCCGACCGCCGACATGCCCGCCCCCAGCTACGTGCTGTTCGTCGGCGACCACGAGCAGATTCCCGCCTTCAAGGGCAAGACCGGCTCGCACATCACCGAACTGTACTACGTCGCCGTGACCGAGGGCGACTTCCTGCCCGAGATGCTCACCGGCCGCTTCTCCGCCCAGAATCTGGCGCAGCTGCAGCCCCAGATCGAGAAGACCATGGAGTACGGCAACGGCCAGTTCGCCGACCCCTCCTACCTCAACGACGTCGTCCTGACCGCAGGCTGGGACAGCAGTTGGGCCAAGAGCCACGGCTGGCCCCACATCAACTACGCCGCCGTCAACTACTTCAACGCCGAGCACGGCTTCAAGAACGTCTACAAGTATCTCTCGGCCGGCTCCCAGCAGAACACCGCGGCCATCGTGGCCAACGTCGCCAAGGGCGTGGGCTACGTGAACTACACCGCCCACGGCTCCTCGACCTCCTGGGCCGATCCCGCCTTCAGCATCAGCGACATCCAGAAGCTCGGCAACAAGGGCAAGTATCCGTTCGTGGTGGGCAACTGCTGTCTCACCAGCAAGTTCGAGGTCAGCACCTGCTTCGCCGAGGCCTGGCTCCGGCAGAAGGACGGCGGCGCCATCGGCTACGTGGGCGGCACCAACAGCACCTACTGGGATGAGGACATCTGGTGGGGCATCGGCCTGCACGCCATCGTCAAGCCCAACGACCAGGGCATTCCCCCGGCCCAGGCCAGCACCGGCCGCGGCGCCATCGACGCCCTGTTCGAGAGCGCCGGCGTCTCCAACGCGGCCTTCATGCTCGCCGGCAACCTGGCCGTCGAGTCCTCCACCTCCACCCGCAAGCAGTACTACTGGGAAGTCTACCACCTGATGGGCGACCCCTCCCTGAAGACCTTCCTCGGCCAGCCCTGACCGTTTGACCCGCGCCGGCCCTGAACCCCCGTTCAGGGCCGGCGTTTCCTTTTGACGGGATATTCCCGCTCCAGTCTGCCCAGGAGGCCCCTCCCATGCCCTTCACCTTTCACCATTTCAACTTCAACGTCGCCGACCTCGACCGCAGTCTGGCCTTCTACCAGGAAGCCCTCGGCCTGGCCGAGGCGAGGCGCTACACCGCCCCCGACGCCTCGTTCCAGCTGGTCTACCTCAGCGATGGCACCACCTCCCCCCTGCTCGAACTGACCTGGCTCCGCGACCGGACCGAGCCCTACAATCTCGGCGACAACGAGTTCCACCTGGCCTTCGCCGTGGACGACTTCGAGGCCGCCCGCCGCCGGCACCGCGCGATGGGATGCGTCTGCTTCGAGAACGAGGCGATGGGCATCTACTTCATCGAAGACCCTGACGGGTATTGGATCGAGATCATTCCCGCCGCCCGCGGGCCCCTTCCCCTGCCCTGAAACCCATACCACAGCCGGCGCCGGCGGGCCAGGGCCGTCCACCGCCCGCTTCCCCCGGAACCCCTGCCGGAACCCGGCCTGCCAAAGCGCCGGCCCCCGGCCTTGACCGAAGGCCCGTTTTGGGCTACCCTGATCTATCGCCCTGCTCCGGTGATCGAAGGGTATGCCTCCAGGGCCTCTGCGTACGGTCGTTCCCGACCTCCCCGCAACGGTTGCATCACCGCTTGTGTTCCGGATCATCGCGACATCCACTGCAGGAGGCCCTCCATGGAAACCGTCGCCAACGGTCATCTCGTCACCGTTCATTACACCGGCCGGCTCGAGTCCGGCGAAGTCTTCGACACCAGCCGGGACCGCGAGCCCCTCAAATTCGTCATCGGCCGCGGCACCGTCATTCCGGGCTTCGAGAACGGCATCATCGGCATGCAGGTCGGCCAGGCGAAGAAGGTGGTCATTCCTCCCGCCGAAGGCTATGGCGAGCGGGAACCCAAGCGGTTGTTCCGCGTCGAGAAAAGCCGCCTGGAAGGACACGACCCCCAGGTCGGCATGCACATGCAGGTCGAACTCTCCGACAACCGCCTGGCGGTGGCCACCATCGTGGCCATCGAGGGCGACAAGGTGACTCTCGACCTCAACCACCCCCTGGCCGGCCAGACCCTGCACTTCGAGATCGAACTGCTCGAGATCGCCGACGGCGCCAACTGGCAGGAGGAGCACGAATGCGAAGGCCACAACGGGGAATGCTGCGGCAGGCACGGCGACCACTGTTGCGGGTGAGTCAGCGGTTGTTCTGACCCCGTCATCACGGCAGGCGCCGGCGGCGCCGGTCGGCGCCGGCATCGCCTATCCGTCCTTTCGCCCCCTTCCCCCTCTCCGGCAGGCTTCCCCTTCCCGGCCCGCGCGGTGATCATCCCTTCCTGGAGCCGAGGAAACCCGCTCTTGGCCTGACCGGTTCCTGAGCCGGAACCCAGGCCCCGAAGGCCATGAGCTTCGGCCCGAACCCTTCGGTCACGCCGGGGTCTGTCTGATCTGAGGCCGCCTCCGTCTGCCGAGCCTGGCAAAACCTCTGCCCGGGCCCGGGGTGAAGGCGGACATCACGAAGACCCGACCGGTCCGGGCGGGGGGGCGGTCCCTGGGAAACCCTGGCGGCAAGAGGCCAGGGCAGTGCAGACCGCCCGGGGACCTACCGGGCGAGGGCCTGCTCCAGGGCCACCGCCACGGCAACCGAGGCGCCGACCATGGGGTTGTTGCCCATGCCCAGAAAGCCCATCATTTCGACGTGGGCGGGAACGGACGAGGAGCCCGCGAACTGGGCGTCGGAGTGCATGCGGCCCATGGTATCGGTCATGCCGTAGGAGGCAGGGCCGGCGGCCATGTTGTCGGGATGCAGGGTCCGCCCGGTTCCGCCGCCGGAAGCCACCGAGAAGTATTTCTTGCCCCGCTCGAGGCATTCCTTCTTGTAGGTGCCGGCCACCGGGTGACAATAGCGGGTCGGGTTGGTGGAATTCCCCGTGATGGAGACGTCCACTTCCTCCGCATGGTTGATCGCCACGCCCTCGCGGACATCGTCGCCGCCGTAACAGCGGACCTTGGCTTTTTCACCCGTCGAATAGGGGATCTCCCTCACCACATGGAGTTTTCCCGTCGCATAATCGAACTTCGTCTGCACGTAGGTAAACCCGTTGATGCGGGCGATGATCTGCGCGGCATCCTTGCCCAGGCCGTTCAGGACCACCCGGAGGGGATTCTTGCGGGCCTTGTTGGCGGACCGGGCCAGGCCGATCGCCCCCTCGGCGGCGGCGAAGGACTCGTGGCCGGCCAGGAAGCAGAAGCACTTCGTCTCCTCCTTCAGGAGCATGGAGGCCAGGTTCCCGTGGCCCAGGCCGACCTTCCGGTCATCGGCCACCGAGCCGGGAATGCAGAACGCCTGCAAACCCTCGCCCAGGGAACAGGCGATGTCGACGGCCCTGGTCTGCTTTTTCTGGATGGCGATGGCGGCCCCGAGAATATAGGCCCAGCAGGCGTTTTCGAAGCAGATCGCCTGGATGCCCCTGACGATCCCGTAGACGTCGACCCCTTTCCCCTCGCAGAGCTGGCGCGCCTCCTCGAGGGAGGGGAGGTTGTACTTCGCCAGGACAGGCTTGATCTGGTCGATCCTGCGTTCGTAGCCTTCGAACAGTGCCATGTGCTCTTCTCCTCTCGCCTATTGGTGCCGGGGATCGATGGTGCGGTCAGCCTCATCGAAGCGGCCGTACTGGGAGGTCGCCTTTTTCAGGGCCTCGGCGGGCTCGACGCCCTTCCCGATCGCTTCCATCATCTTGCCGAGATGGACATACTGGTAGCCGATCACCTCGTTGTTCTTGTCGAGGGCCAGCCGGGTGACATACCCCTCGGCCATCTCCAGGTAGCGAACCCCCTTGGCCACCGTTCCGTACATCGTCCCGACCTGACTGCGCAGTCCCTTCCCCAGATCCTCGAGGCCGGCGCCGATCGGCAGGCCGCCCTCGGAAAAGGCGGTCTGGCTCCGGCCGTAGGCGATCTGCAGGAAAATCTCGCGCATCGCCGTGTTGATCGCATCGCACACCAGGTCGGTGTTCAGGGCTTCCAGAACGGTCTTGCCCGAAAGGATCTCGGCGGCCATCGCGGCACTGTGGGTCATGCCCGAACAGCCGATGGTCTCGACCAGGGATTCCTGGATGATGCCCTCCTTGACGTTGAGGGTCAGCTTGCACGCTCCCTGCTGGGGGGCGCACCAGCCGATGCCGTGCGTCAGGCCGGAAAGATCCTTGATCTCCTTCACCTGGACCCAGCGCCCCTCTTCGGGAATCGGCGCCGGGCCGTGATTGGGACCCTTGGCCACGCAGGTCATTTTTTCCACTTCGCTCGAATAGATCACATGCTCGTCTCCTTCTCGAAAGTCCCCGGGAAGCGACACCTCGCGGGGGGGAAGCGTCACCCGTCCCTAGCGGTATACCACTCCCGGCCCGCCATGACCAGACCATGGCACCAGGAACGGCATTTTTCCCCATGTGATCTGCCGAAGGCTTCCGGGCAACCCCGGTCTGATTCGCTGGCGGAGCCAAAACCGGCGGGGATCACGGTTCATCGGAGAAGCCTGGGCTCGCTGAGGGAGAATTCCTGCGCCAGGAGGTCCGGCCCTCGCCGGCCTCCCGGCACCGGTTTCGCCGCTGGCGGGCACCGGGGGAGCCATCGCGCCATTGACCAGGCCCACGAGCCAGGAATGAGGGGCGGAGAAAGGCTTGTCAAAGTCCTTGCCGGAGTGCTAGGATGTGGCGCACAGGGGATGGGGTCCCCCATCGAGTGCCCGGAACGGCTGATGACTCCTACCGAACCCTTTCCGATACGGCAGGAGAGCGCATGGCTGAAACGTGGTTTCTGGCAACGATCTGGCTGGGCCTGGCCCTGGTGGCCACCCTCTGTTCCATCTGGCTGGGCATCGCCACCGCCTTGTCCGAAATCGTCGTCGGGACGGTGGCTCAGCTGTTCATCGGCGCCCTGTTCGGCAGTGCCCTGCTGACCGCCGACATCTCCTGGATCAAGTTCCTTTCCGGAACCGGGGCCATTCTCCTGACGTTCCTCGCGGGCGCCGAACTCGACCCGAAGATCTTCCGCCAGCACTGGAAGGAAGCCACGGTGGTGGGGTTCATCAGCTTCCTCAGCCCATTCCTGGTCTGTGCCGGAGCCGCGTATTACTTCCTGCAGTGGAGCGCGGATGCCAGCTGGCTGGCCGGCGTCGCCCTGTCCACCACCTCCGTGGCGGTCGTCTACGCGGTCATGCTCGAGTTCGGCCTCAACCAGACCGAGTATGGAAAAACCCTCCTGGCCGCCTGTTTCGTCACCGACCTGGGAACCGTTCTCGCCCTCGGGTTCCTGTTCGCCCCCTTTTCCTCCCGCACCATCATCTTCCTCGGCGCCTGTGTTGTCGGGTTCTTCATCCTGCCGTGGGTGACTCCCCGGTTCTTCGCCCGCTACGGGGGCCGCCCCTCGGAGCTGGAAGCCAAGTTCCTCCTGCTGGTGCTGTTCGGCTTCGGCGGACTGGCCGTGTGGGCGGAAAGCGAGGCCGTCCTGCCGGCCTACCTCATCGGCATGATGCTGGCCGGAACGATCGGCAAGGACCACATCCTCATCCGCCGCCTCCGCACCCTGACCTTCGGCCTGCTGACCCCCTTCTACTTCATCCGGGCGGGCTCCCTCGTCTCGGTTCCGGCCCTGATCGCCGCGCCCTCTGTCTTCCTCTGGCTGTTGGTCTACAAGCTCATCGCCAAGACGGCGGCGGTGTTCCCCGCCACCCTGTTCTTCGGCAGTTCCAAATCTGACGGCATGTACACCACCCTGCTGATGTCGACCGGCCTGACCTTCGGCAGTATTTCGGCCCTCTTCGGCCTGACCCACCAGATCATCGACACCGCCCAGTATTCCTACCTCGTGGCGGCGGTCATCGCCAGCGCGGTAGCCCCGACCCTGGTCGCCAACGCCTATTTCCTGCCCGGCCACCTCCTGCGGGCCGCCCCCGGCCAGGGCCCAG
>CAZKPI010000194.1:0-8107 GCA_964554555.1 uncultured bacterium | reverse complement strand
GGTCGCTCCTTCCCCAGCCGGGAACGGTGCCGGCCCCCGCCCGGTCGGTCCCGCCCCCGCCCGCCCCGTGACCGCGCCGGGGGCGGCGGCCGCCGTCTTCCAGGCTGGCGTCGATGACGCGGCCGTCATCCTGCCGCCCGGCGCGCCTGACGACGACCCCTGGGAAACAGCCCAGCGCGAGGATGAACGCAAGCTGGACATCTCCGGCACCAAGACCTTCGAGATGAAGAAGGCCGACGTCAAGGGCGACATCGGCCATTTCTCGACCGAGAACTATGACTCCATCCCCGGCTTCCGCCTCGACCAGAGCCTCCACCTCGAGATCGACGGCAACATCACCCGCACCTCGCGCGTCAACGCCGTCCTCGACGACAAGGAGGACGAGGACCGCCGGTTCACCGTCAACATCGACGGGCCGAAGTGGGATCTCGTGATGGGTGACTTCCCCCTCGCCGTGCCCGACACCGAGTTCGTCCTGCACAAAAAGGAAGTGCGCGGGGTGATGGCGATGGGCGGGTTCCATCCCGAGTGGCAGTTCCTGGGGCTGTTCTCCCAGTCGAAGGGCCAGGCCCGCCGCGAGCAGTTCCGCGGCGCCGGCCAGCAACAGGAGTTCCGCCTCCTCAGCCAGCCCGTGGTCCAGAACTCCGAACGGGTGACCGTCGACGGCAAGGTCCTGGTGCGCGGCACCGACTACCTGATCGATTACGAGGACGGCATCCTCAAGCTCCAGCCCCACATCCTGCCCATCGAGCTCACCAGCTGGGTCGTCGTCGAATACGAGGTGACCGGCGAGGCGCAGGCCTTCAAGCGCAACCTGGGCGGGGTTCGGGTGATCCATCTGCACGGGGCCCGGGCCGACCGCCGGCTGGGCTTTTCGTGGGTGCGGGAGATGGACGCCACCACCCCGAAATCCTCGGCCAACGCCTCCGGCACCAGCAGTCCCATGGACCACCAGATCGTCGGGTTCGACGCCGACTGGCGGCTGTCCGATGGGGTGTCGCTGGCCGGCGAGACCGCGCTGTCCCTCTACGACCCCAACCAGAACAGCGACGAGACGGCCCAGGATCAGGCGATCAGGGACCGGGCCTGGCGCCTGACCCTGCGGGCCGACGGCGAGCGGCTCGACGGCGAGGCGGCGATCCGGCGCATCGGCAAGGACTTCAAGCTGGTCGGCCGGGAGGGCGGGGTGACCGAGCTCGGCGAACGCGGCCTGGTCAACGATCTGCTCAAACAGACCGGGCGGCTGACCTTCCTTCTGCGGCCTGACCTCACCCTGTTCGGCACCCTCGAGAAGTCGCGCACCAACCTGTCCGACGACCCGGCCGTGTCGACCATCGACTTCTCGGAAGGGACGGGCGGCGCCACCTGGAAATACAAGCCCCGCTCGCAGGTCGAGGGGCGGCTGGGCTTCCAGACCGACCGGGAGACCGGGCCCGCCGTGCCGTCCGACCTCGGCCGGAAGATCGGGGCTCTGGTCTGGGACCACGATTTCGGCCGGTTCTTCACCCAGTCGAAAGTGGAACACACCCAGTACCGCGACGACCTGCACGATGCCTCGGGGTCGACCGTCCTGCACCTGCAGTCCTCGATTGGCAGTGACCAGGACAAGGCCTTCAAGTGGTCCCTGGGGGCGGCCCGCCTCGCCGTCGATGACGGGCTCGACCCCGACCGGCTCCGCTCGGAGACGCGCAACTATACCGTCGATCTCCATTACGAGCCCAACCGGGTGCTGACGGCGCGCGGCATCTTCCAGTGGCGCACCGAGGACGATTTCCTGGCCAACTCGCACCAGGAGGACCAGATCGCCGATTCCCGGTTCCGGTACCAGCCCAGCCGCGATCTGCGGACCGACCTGAAGTACAAGGTCGAGAACACCTCGAAGGTGATCCGCGACGCCTCGCTTGACGCCACGCGCTACACGCTTCCCAACAGCCTTCCCAAGTCAACCCAGGACGAGGCGGAAGTGCTCAACCGGTTCGAGAACCCGGTCCAGAAGACCACGGCCAACCTCTCGTGCAACTACCAGCCGCGCGACAACGTCGAGGCCTTCTTCGACTGGAAGCGGCGGAACCTCGACGACCGCACCACCTGGAAGGAAGTCTCCTTCAATGACCGCAAGACCTACGAACTGCGCTACACCCCCCTGCGGCAGTTGAAGCTCTCCACCGAGTATGAGTCCGGGCTGGCCCGGGCGGCGACCCCGTCCACCGAATTGCGCGATTCGCGCCAGCGGGTCGGGGCCCGGTATGAGTTCCTCGAGGGGTATGTCATCGACACCAAGGTCGAGGAGCACGACGAGAACGACGTCTACATCGACGACAACGACAAGCGGACGTTGAGCAAGGCCCTCGACTTCCAGCGGATCTTCTCCCCCTGCGCCACCCTGGAGGCGGGGGTCCAGCGCAACATCATCACCTGCAAGGACCCGAGCCGGGAATGGGAGACCCGGGCGGCCGTCGTGGTGACACCCTCGGCCCGCAGTCAGCGCTACCGCCTGTTCGTCAACCACACCTCGATTGAGTCGGCGAAGCCGGGCTCGAAGGTCGAAGGCGGGCTCGACTTCAGCCAGCTGATCGGGGCTGACACGATGATCGACGGGGAGATCAAGAAGGTCAAGGCCACCGCGGGCATCTCGGGGGCCGGCTACGACGCGTTCATCGCGAACGCCAAGGCGGTCATCACCTTCTGACCACCGGGAAACAGCCCTGGCAGTGGTTTTCTCGGCCTTCGAAACATTTCTGAAAATTTCCCCTTGACAGAGTAGTCCCTTTGGGTTAATTTGGGTTTGTTGAGTGGTTGGTTCTTTGAAAAGCGAACTGGTGGCCGAAAGGTTTGGACTTCTGAACTCCGGTCGGTCCTCTAGGGGTGTCCTAAGCGGGTTTTTCGAGTGTTGGTGACAATGTCTCGGTACCCACAGGGAAACAATAACCTCGGTATCCCAAGGTCCTAAGAGGAAGTTCAAACCACAAGGCAGAAACTCCATGAGGGAAGGTGCTCCGCTTGCGGAGTGGCCATCTCCGACAGCAGAAGAACCCTAAGGGGGTCGCAACCCCGAAAGGGGGAGGGCTTCACGGCCCAGGGCCGCCGGAGAGGAAAACCCTGAAGGAGGCACGGTCAAGAAAGGCGCACTCGCGCCGGGGGGGTGAAACCCCTTGGCGAGATGAGGCAGGTCTGGTCGGGAGCAACGCTCCAGGGCCGGTCCAAGTCCATGATGGCAGCCAGCCGTTTCAAAGACGGCCAGGGGCTGTGTCGGTCGGGTCGTCGCCAGCGTAGTGGCGCGGCGGCCGGGCGGTCGGGAACCGCACGACAGACACGGAAGGAAACCATGAAGGACAGGATGACGGCGAAGGAGCCCGGGACTGGAAACAGCACCCGATCGGTCAGATCGAGACCTTTGCAGACCGCAACCCTAGGAGTGCCAGCGGGGTGGAATAAACCCGCAAGTTGTCGCGGACGTCGTCTCTGCCGTGAGGTTGCGAAAACCTGTGGGCGGGGAGCAACAGGTCTGGAAGCCTGTCCCGCACGTCGGGCAATGATGGCGCTGAAAGGGAGCAAACCCAGGAAGGCGCCGGTGCCCAGCCGGTGTAGGGGTGTGCAGTACCTTGGAGTCGACCGAAGCCTACAAGAGGATAGAGGACGGAAGCGAAAGCCGAAGTTCGGCGGTTGTGTAAGGGCCTCGTGGGTGGTGATGAACACCTGAGGCTTGGCGTAACCAATGCGCGTCATAGCGCAACCGCGTTAACACTCTAAAAGGCACGTAACGACAGGAAGGGGCCGGCCGTTCCGGTAACGGGGCGGCGGACGTACACTCTGACATGCCTTCGATAAGGAAAACCAGTTCGCTATTCATCGTTCCGGCCACTCAACACTTTTTAGCCAAAGCCCCCCCGCGCCCGCGCGGGGGGGCTTTCGTCTGAGTGCGCCCGGCAGGCCGCCCTTCCATTGGAAGGGCAGGTCCTCGTGAGCCAGGGGATCCACGAGCCGGCCCTGCCGGAAGGGTTGAGCGGCGCTCACCTGCAGGCCTTGTCGTCCCTGAGAACGTGAATGCTCCTGGCGCCGGCGGAAAGCGTCTGCTGATGCGGGTCGGGATTCCCGGCCGGGATCACCCCTTCCTCTACGGATGGAGTCACACGGGCGGCACCTGGACCGCCACCAAGGACCACGGCGAGGAACTGATCCGCCTCCCGAACAGCAAATGACCCTGTCCGGGCCGCGGGCCGCCTTGACAACCCCCAAAAAATCCGGGAACATCCCTTACAGGACCCCGAAAAGTGAGACAACGCCAGCCATCTGTTGCCAAAATCACTCACCCCCAGCTCTCCGAAATCCTCCCTCGGGAGCGGGTGTTCCACCTGCTGGACCAGCGGCTGGAAGCTCCCGTGGTCTGGGTTTCCGCGCCCGCCGGGGCAGGCAAGACCACGGTGGTGAGCGATTATCTGGCCGCGCGCCGGGTTCCTTGTGCCTGGTACCGATGCGATGCCGGAGACGCGGACCTCGCGACCTTTTTCTACTACCTGGGGCTGGCGGCCCACAAAGCCGCCCCGCGCTGCAAGACCCCCCTGCCCCTGTTGACGTCCGAGTATCTTGCCGGCATTCAGACATTTGCCCGGCGGTTTTTCGAGGCCTTTTTTTCGCGGGTGACGAAGCAGGACCGCTTCGTCCTGGTCCTGGACGATTACCATGCGATTCCGCCCGCCTCATCCTTTCATGGCATGATGGCCGGGGCGTTCGACCATATTCCCGACCCGGCCCGGGTGATCGTCCTCAGCCGCAGTCCTTTCCCCGCCGAAATAACCCGTCTCCAGGTCGGCGGAAAGCTCGAGACCATCACCTATCGGGATCTCCGCTTCACCCTGGATGAATCGAAGGAACTCGTTCGACGACGCCTTCCCGGCCTGCCCCCGTCCTGTCTCGACCGCCTGTGCGAAAAGGCGCAGGGCTGGGCGGTCGGTCTGGCCCTGATGATGGATCGGGCCCGGCACGCGCCGCCGGGTTCGCTCACCCACGGCTGGGCCGATGTCGAGGATGTCTTCGCGTATGTTTCCAGCGAGATCTTCGATCGGACGCCCCCCCCGCTCCAGGATTTCCTGCTGAAGACCTCGATCCTGCCCACGGTCACGGTCCCTCTCGCGGTGCGGTTGACCGGCGACACCCGGGCGGGGCGCCACCTGTCGGACTTGAGCCGTCATTATTCCCTGGTGGACCGCATCTCAGGACCTGGACAAGGGTATCAATATCACCATTTGTTCCAGGAATTTCTGAAGGACCGGTGCCAGCGGGAGTTTTCCCCCAAAGCGTTCCTGGCTCTCCAGAAAAAGGCCGCTCACCTTCTCGAGGAAGCCGGGCAGGTGGAAGACTCGGTGCGGCTTTCCATCGCCGCTGGTGACCATCAGGCCCTGGCCCGCCAGGTGATCCGGCATGCCCGGACGTTTGTGGCCCAAGGCAGAACCCAAACGGTGGCCGAGTGGATTTCCCGCCTCCCGCCAGAAAGGGTGCGCCAGGATCCCTGGCTGGTCTACTGGTCTGGCCTGTGTCGGGTGCCTGGCGACATGTCCCGGGCCAGGTCAGACCTGTTGCAGGCGTTTGCCGCCTTCAAATCGCGCCGGGATCCCGCCGGGCTGTACCTTTCATGGGCCGGCATCGTCGACACGTTCTACTTCGGAGTGCATGAATGGCGACCTCTCGACCATTGGATCGCCGCGTTTGAAAGCCTGAGAAAATCCTTCCCCGCCTTCCCTTCCCGGGAAATCGAACTCATCGCCTCATCCCGGTTTCTCATGGCCATCGCTCTGCGGCGGATGAACCGGCCGGCCTTGATCCGCAGGTGGCTGGACCGGGTCGACGCGCTTCTCCGGGAAACGTTCTCTCCAGCCATTCAAATGGATGTCCTGTTCGCCATGACGGTCTACTGTCTCTGGAAGGGCGACTATGCGAAGAATTCCCATCTGCTGGAAAAGGCGGAGGCCGAAATCCGGCGCCGTCTCTCCTCTCCCTTCGCCGGCATCCGGGTCAAGCTGATGAAAGGCATCCATCTCTGGGTGACCGCGCGGTATGGCGAGGCGGCGGCCGCCCTGGCCGAAGGTCTCGAGAGGTCGGCGCAAAGCGGGGTGCACCTGTTCGATTCCCTCCTCTGGAGTTTCCAGGTGGCGGCTCAATTGGCCCAAGGGGATCTGACCTTGGCCGCCGACTCGCTGAAGAAGCAGAGGGCCGCCCAACTGACCCCCTCCACGGCCCTGGACGACTTTTTCCTGCAGGTGAACTCCGCCTGGCTGGCGCTTCTTTCGGGGAATGCCGCCCTGGCCGTCCATCACCTGGAGATCGTCGCCGCCATGGTGCGAAAACTGGGGAACCCCTACTACCAGGCGCTATGGAACATCGGGATGGCCCAGGCCGCCTACGGTCAGAGCGACCGGGACCGGGCCTGGACGTGCCTGAAAGCCGCCCGGCGCTTCGCCCTGGGAATCCAGAGCGAGGTCATGGACTGGTACACGTCCCTGATCAGTGCGTATTTCCTTCTGCAGGAAGGGCGGGAAAAAGACGGCATGGCCTGCCTGCGCCACGGGCTGGCACTGAGTGCCAAACAGGGGTTTGTCCATCTGGAGTTCTATCAGCCGGCGGTCATGCGGTTTCTCCTGGGCAAGGCCCTGGAGGAGGGCCTGGCGAAGGAACACGCGACCGGCCTCATTCGCACCCTGCGCCTGGCCCCGCCCCAGCTCGACGGCGAAGAGGGCGGGGAGCCGATCGGAGTGGAACACTGGCCGTATCCCGTGAAGGTCAAGACCTTGGGCGAGTTCGCGGTGTTCCGCGAGGACCAGCCCCTGTGCTTCGCCGGGAAGCCGCCGAAGAAGCCGCTCGACATCCTGAAGACCCTGATCGCCCTCGGCGGGAGGAACGTGCCGGTGGCCCGGCTCACCGACACCCTGTGGCCTGATGCCGATGGCGATGCGGCCGGCAATTCCTTCAAGGTGAACCTCCACCATCTGCGGCAACTGCTGGGAGACCCCGAAGCGATCGTCGGGAAAGGGGCCTGCCTCAGCGTGAACCCCCAGCGCTGTCTGGCGGACGCCCTCGCCTTCCAGCACCTGGCCGATCGCGCCCTTCAGCAGGGGCAGGCCTCCGGCCCGGCCGGGCAACCAGAGAGCCTGGCCCTGGGCGAACGGGCCATCGCCCTCTACCGGGGCGGTTTCCTCCAGGACGAGGATGGCCCTCTCTTTGTCGCGGCCCGGGAGAGGCTTCGCCATCGGTTCGTTCGCCTGGTCGAGATGGTGATGACCGGGTATGAGCACAGGCAGGAATGGTCGAAAGCGATCGGGCTCGGCGAACGGAGCATCGAAGTCGATGACCTCGAGGAGAGGTTCTACACCCGTCTCATGCTCTGTTATCGCAAGATGGGCCGCAACGACGCCGCCGCGTCCACCTTCGATCGCTTTTGCCGGGTGCTCCAGGCGAAAAAGGGCGGCCGGCCCTCCCCGGGAATGACGGCCCTGTACCGAACGCTCCTCCCCGCGATCGAGGCCGGCTCTCGGTCCTGAGCCTCATCACCGGCGGCGCCCGGCCTTGGTCCGCTCCCGCCGGCTCGGCCACGGGGTTCTGGGAAAACGACAGCCGACCGTGGACCATCACGCCGCGCTCGAGTTGATGCTGGGGGCCACGGCCAAGATCGTCACGGGGGTCCTCCGCGATCCGAACGGCGCGTTCTATCCGCCGGGAACGGTCCTCATGCTCTGGGGAGAGAAATTCTACGTCCAGGAAGACGGCCGGTTTACCTCGCCCGAACTGCCCAACGACGTCGAGACCGCCGAATTCATCATTGTCGCGACCGGAGCGACCCAGAATGAGCGGCCGAAGGTCACGGTGCATTTGGTCTCGACGGATGAACCGACCACGGTCGAGATCCAGATTCCGGGAACCCCCGATCAGGTCCCGCCGATCGGCGCATCATTCATCGCGCAGAAAGGTGGGAAGCCGATTTCGGAGGCGAATACCGTGAGGCCCGGCGATCGGGTCGATATCGCTCTGACCTTGATCAACATCACCCGGACGACGCCAGGCCTCACCTTCGAGTGGGATCCCGGCCGCGGAACCTTCTCGCCCCCTCCCGGCAACC
>CAZKPI010000193.1:0-8111 GCA_964554555.1 uncultured bacterium | reverse complement strand
GACAAGCTGATCTTCCTCTGCGACGCGCCGGGCGTCGTCGACCGCCGCGGCAACCCCGCCGTCGAGGTCGACCGCTACCTGGCCGGCCCCCAGCCTGGGGAACCGGGTTGCGCGCTGACCCTGGTGCGGGTGCGGCGGGCCGGCCGGACCGTCTGGTATCCCGAGCCGCCCGCCGCCTTCCAGGCCCACGCCGCCGAGGCCTGGGCCCGCCTGCAGAAGGCCCTCGGCCCCGCCATCACGGAAGGCCAGGTCCGGCCCTGGGTGCGCTCGGTCGATGACGAGGGGTTCCCCAGCGGCATGGACCTGGTCGAATCACTGGGCCTGGCTTCCCGCCTCGGGGTCGAACTGGCCGCCCTCGGCCCCACCCCGGTTCGCACCGAGATCCTGACCGGGGGAAAGGGCCATCTCCAGTTCGAGGGCTGGCTCCTGCTGGGCTCGGGAACCATCTATTCCGACGACTTCGAGTTCACCGCCCCCCCGCTCGACCACCCCCTGGCCGCCCAGCTCCTGGCCTGGGCGGGCATCGGGAAGGAGCAGGTCCCGGCCATCAGGAGCCTGACCCTGCGCAACAACATGGCCTACGTCGACCTCGTGGCCTCGCCGACTGCCGCCGACGTCGCGGCGATGAAGAAAGGCATCGCCGCCGCCGGGCGGACGCTCGAGGAGGTCGGGAAGCACATCGCCCACGGCCGGTGGCTGGTCAAACCCGCCGCGGGAGAACACCTGCACGTGCTGATCGGGCCCGACGGCACCGCCGAATTCCGGTCTCGGGTCAAGTAGGAACACGGTCCGGGGCGGGTCGGTGCCCCGTCCAGGGCTTGCCGCCGGTCACCGCGACCGGCCCGAAGCCAGAGGAGGAATCCCATGTCCCAGCATCGCCCCTCTCGTTCCACCACCAGAATGGTGGCCGTCCTGGTTCTGCTGACCTTCGCCGCCGACGGGACCGGCCCGGCGAAGGCCAGGCCCGCCCCCACCCCCGCCTCCCCGGAGGTGAAACAGGTGGCCGCCGGCGCCAACGCCTTCGGTCTGAGGCTTCTTGCCGAGCTGTCCAAGAGCACCCCCGGCAACCTGTTCTTCTCGCCCTTCAGCATCCACGTCGCCTTCGCCATGCCCTTCGCCGGGTCGGCCGGGGCCACCCGCGCCGAGCTGGCCGCCGCCTTCGGCTACCCTGCCGCCGCGGCGGGGCTGGCCCCGGTCTACGGCGAGTTCCTGCGAAGCTTCCCCGGCGTCGGGGGAACCCCGGCCGCCACCGAGTACGAGTTTGCCCTCGCCAACGGCCTGTGGGGCCAGCAGAAGTATCCTTTCGCCCAGGCCTACCTCGACCTCGTCCAGACCACCTTCGCCACCGAACTGCGGCGCGTCGATTTCGAGGCGGCGGCCGAGGCGATCCGCCTCGAGATCAACACCTGGGTGGCGGAGCTCACCCGCGACAGGATCAATGACCTGATTCCCCCCGATGGCCTGGATCCCCTGACCCGCCTGGTGCTGGTGAACGCCGTGTATTTCAAGGGAAAGTGGGCGGCACCGTTCCCCAAAAACGCCACCACCGACGCCCCGTTCTACGCCGACGGCGGAATCGAGATCACCGTGCCGACCATGAGGCAGACCGGGCGCTTCGGGTATGCGGAATCCGAGGACTGCCAGATCCTCCGCCTGCCCTATCTGGGGGAGACCCTGGCCATGTTCGTCTTCCTGCCGCGCGAGCGCGACGGCATCGCCAGCCTGGAAAACACCCTGGCCGCGAAACCGCTGGCGGACTGGGTCACGAACCTTACCTCCACTGAGGTCCGGGTCTCCCTGCCCCGGTTCAAGATGGAGAGCGGGTTCTCCCTGAACGCCGCCCTGGGAAACCTGGGCGTCGAGCAGGCTTTCAGCGAGGCAGAGGCCAATTTCACCCCCATGCTCGACCCCGTGGGCGGGAAGGCCGAACCGGGGTTGTTCATCTCGGCCGCCTTCCACAAGGCGTTCGTGGCCGTGGACGAGGAGGGAACCGAAGCCGCCGCCGCCACGGCCGTCGTCATGCAGACCAGGTCGGAGGAGCCGCCCCCGGTGGATTTCATTGCCGACCACCCCTTCCTGTTCTGCATCGTCCACGAGCCGACCACGACCATCCTCTTCCTGGGCCGGCTGACCACGCCCGGGCAGTGAGCTGGGCCTCGCCCGCCAAGGAGATTTCCATGAGACCTCGGAAGACCGGACCAGGACGTTTGCCCTGAGGCCGGCCCTTCTGGCCGCCGGCCCCCCGCCGGCCGATCCCCAGTGATTGGCCAAGCTGTCCAGGCCGGAAACATGCCAACAGGCTGGTCAACCTGGCCAGCTAGACCGTCCTGACGCCTGCTGGGTGCCGAGGGAGATGCGGCCCCTGGTTCGGCAACCGCAAGCGTTGGCCAGATGCCGGGAAATGCGGACGGCTGGTTCCCGCCGGCGCGGCGAGATCCGTTTTCCTCTGGATGTTCACGAGAACAAGGACATCGGCATCAACATCGCCCTGACCCCCCATCTCAACGGCGACGCGTCGGTTGGCCTTGAGATCAACCAGGAAGTGAACGACCTGCTGTCCTACGATGCCGACAGGAAAGTGGCCGACTTTGCCCACAAGACCCTGACCTCGAACGTCACGCTCGGCAACGGCCAGACCGTCGCCCTGGGCGGGTACATCCAGAGCTCCGACCGCGTCAACCGCAAGAGCGTGCCGGGTCTGGGAGACCTGCCCCTCGTCGGCCGGTATTTCAACCGCGATCTCAAGACCGTCGAAAAGGTCGAGGTCATCGTCTTCATCACCCCGAAGATCCTGACCGACACCAGGCCCCTCACGGCCGGCATCTATCGCCGGCGGTTGGCCCAGCCGCGTCAGGAACGACTGGTCGACCGCCTCGAGCGCGATTTCGTGGAGCGGTCGAAGTTCTACCCCGGACACGTCAACCGCCGCGCCCGGAATGATGCCGCGCGGCGGGCCGCGTTGCCGGCGGCCACGGCCAAGGCGGCCGCCAAGGCGCCGGCCAGGAGTCAGATTCAGAAACAGACCGGACGGGGCTCTGCCGCTGACCGGACGGGGGCGAAGGCTGACAAGACCGGAGGCGGCGCGCCGTCAGGCCAACCCCTCGCCAGTCTGACGGGAAAAGCGGGACCGGCGCCGAAAGCGGGGAAGGTTCCCCCGCCGGCGGGGGTGGCCCCCGCCAGTCCTCCCGCCATTCGGGAGGCGGTTCTGGCTGACCGGGCGGCATTGATCGAGGAAATGCGCGCCCGGGTGGCCGCCCGGGTGACGGCGGCCCCCGCCGCGACGGTCCAACCCGCTCCGACCGGGGTGAAAGGGCCCGCCAAGGGCGCCGCCTCCCCGGCGAAGGTCCGCACGGCCCACCAGCCTTCGGGGTCTCCGGCTGGTGCCAGACGGTAGCGCCGACGGCCGTCCGGAAACCCATGAACCGGCCGGGCCCCAGAGCAGGGGCCCGGCCGGTTCGTCTGGCCGAGGGAGCAAAGGACCGCTGTCGTGCCCCCCCGGTGCGGTCTACTTCCCGCCCAGGTCCTTCAGGCCGCGGCGGACCATCTCGACGATCAGGTCGACCTCGGCCGAGGTGATCGAGAACGAGGGGGTGAAGCGCAGGCCATACTCGCCGCCGTGGATCATCTCGATGCCGTGCAGGCGAAGCCACTCCTCGAACCCGGCCTTCCCCGTCACCTTGTACTTCTGGGGATTGAGCATGACGCTGACCATCAGGCCGGTGCCGACCACCTGGTCGATGGCGCCGGAAAACTCCTTCGCCAGGGCTTCGAACTTCTGGATGAACTCCCGGCCCCGGTCGCGGATGTTGGCGCGCACCGCGTCGGTGATGCTGTCGAGGACTTCGCAGGCCACCTCGAGGGCGCGGGGGTTGGTGGTCATGGTGTTGCCATACAGGCCCTGCACGTAGGTTTTGGCCACCTCCTCGCGCAGGGCGATGACCGACAGCGGATACTGGCCGGCATTGAGGGCTTTCGAGTAGGTCTCCATGTCGGGCGGGTCGCAGTCCTCGAAACCCGGATAGTCGACGATGCTGAGGCATCCCTGGGCGCGCAGGGCGGCCTGGATGGAATCGATGACCAGCAGACTGCCCATCTTCCGGCTGAGCCGGCGGGCCTCGTCGTAGAAGGCGCGGGTCAGGGCGAGACCGGGAATGCCTTCCCCCATCACGGGTTCGAGGTAGACGGCCTCATAGAAGATGCCGTCGCGGTCGGCCTGGGCGAAGGCGGCCCGCAGGGCCTCGAGATCGTTGAAGGGGATGTAGTTGATGCGGTCGGGGTGCCGGAACGAGGCCAGGTGCGTGAGATACATGGCGCGGGTGCTGTGCGACAGGCGGGCGGGGCCCTCGGTGCGGCCGTGGAAGCCTTCGATGGCGGCCAGCTTGGCCGGAGTGCGGCCGGCCTGCGGGGCGCCCGGGTCGGTCATGCGCTTGGCATGGATGTCGGTGACCCGGCAGGCGAAGGTGACCGACTCGGAACCGCTGTTGAGGCAGACGAACCGGCTGAAGGGACAGCCGTCCCGGCGGGTGCGGCCGATCTCCTTCGTCAGGCGGTCGGTGAGCCGCTTCTGGCTGAAAGCGGGGGTCATCACGTTGGCCATCACGTAGGGGCGGCTCATCGCCTCGAGCACCTTCTGCGGCGCATGGCCGAGGCCGAGCATGCCGTAGCCGCCGGTGTCGTGCAGGACGGCGCCGTGGCTGGTGACGATCCAGGGGCCGGCCGCCGCCAGCGGCACGTAGGGGTTGATGCCCCAGGCCGGATAGAAGTTCAGCAGGCGTTCCTGCATCAGGGCGCACAAGGCCCCCTCTTCCATCCGGAACCAGTCGCCGTACTCGCGGCCCAGCTCCTCACGCTGGCGGGAAGCGGCCTCGATGGCCTTGCCCAGATCAGGGTGGGTGCCCAAAAAGCGTTTGATGGTCTCGTCGTCGAGACCCCGGGTGCGGGCCGCCCCCGCCGCCTTGCGCAGATCCTGCAACAGCTTGAAATGATCGTGACTCATGCCTTTCCTCCTGTGGCGGGGATTTCTGGACCCGCCATCGTCTTCGCCAGAAAATCTACGACAAACCGCCCCAAAACGCCAACCGAAAACACTGCCGCCCTGCGAAACCGGGGCCCGGCGGCCCGGATGGCCCGGAACAGCACACCGGCCCGTCCTGACGGACGGGCCGGCGCTGGTATTCTGGTTCAGCCTGCCGGGTCACAGAACCCGGACAGGGATGTCGTCAGATCTTGCGGACGTTGACGGCCTGGGGGCCCTTGGGGCCTTCCTCGACGTCGAATTCGACGGCCTGCCCCTCTTCGAGGGTCTTGAAGCCGGTGCCGACGATCGAGCGGTGGTGGACGAAGGTGTCCTTGCCGCCGTTGTCGCGGACGATGAATCCGTAGCCCTTAGCCTCGTTGAACCATTTGACCTTACCGCGTTCCATTGAAACACTCCTGGATATATTCTCCGAAATCACCTGACCCACCTGGTCCTACACGTCTCGCTATGGTCTGTGGGGCGGAAACTCCGTACCGACGACACACAAAACGCTTCAACGCTGAAAACCCAAAGGGCGGCCTACTCGAAGTCCCATGAGTATAGCACACTTTTGCCCGAAAGCGTACAAAATTTCGCGCGGGAGCGCGGCGGGGGGGGAGGAAATCAGCCGGCGAAGCGCATCAGCGAGAGGTTCTCGGGAGGGATTTTTCCGGGATCCCGCCGGTTTTCCGATGCCTCCGAAAGGCCCGGAAAACGAAACCAAGTGAGGGAAAGGGGCGTTGGCGGTCAGAACATCCTGGCATGGCAGGCGGGGCGCGGCCGGGAGGTGAAGGAAAACCACCAGGCTGGCATCACCCGACGGCACGCGGGCAGATCGGTTCCCGGGCAGGACAGCGCCGGCCACGGAGCGGCCGGACCCTTGGGTGGAAGGCGGGTTGAACCGAGCGGGACCACAGAACGGGACCACCTGAGAAAACGCGGCGGGGAATTCCCCGCCGCGTCGCCCGGTCCGTCGGAAGATGGATCTCAGATCACGGGCCGGATCCACTTCAGCTTGCGGTAGAAGTTCATCCGTTTCAGGATCTTGGGATCGAGGTGGTCTTCCGGGCCGAACACCTTGGTGATGGTACCGTCGGGTTCGATGCGGATCTTGTACTCGAGGACGACCTCCATGTCCTTCATGATCTGGTCGCGGGTTTCCCGGGCGAACCGCTCGTCGTTGACGGCCGCCACCACCTCGGAGTTCGATTCCTGGCTGAGGGGATCCATGTTGTAACTGCCGATGATGGTGATCTTGCTGTCGATGACGAAGGTCTTGCTGTGCAGGCGCTCGTTCTGGCTGGGGGCCACGTACAACCGGCAGGTGGGCATCTCGGCCAGCATCTGTTTCCAGTCGTTCATCAGGAAGGCCTGGGGAAACAGCGAGTCGGTGGAGGCGCCGCTGTTGGAGTGGAAGATGATCTTCACCTTGCGGGCGGAAGCACGGCGCAGGGCCTGCCAGGCCTCCTGGGTCAGCACCACGTAGGGGTTCTGGATGATGATCTCCTCGCGGGCGGCGTCGAAGAAGGCGACCAGGCTGGGGGTGATGCCGTCCATGTTCCCGAAGCTGGAATATTTGTCGATGATCTTGACCGGCAGAGGGGTTTCGCGGCCCCACATCACGTAGGAGGAATATTTCGAGATGTTCTTGAACTTGCTGATCTCGCCGTTCAGCTCGGTCAGGATCTCCTTCTGCCGGTCAGTCAGGTTGGTGCGGGAAGGGTCGAACAGGCCCCGCCCCTTGATGTAGCGTTCCATGACCTGGGCGGCGATCTCGAGACGGTCGCGCTGTTGGTTGAGGTTCCAGCGGTCGGGCTTCACCACCGAGTTCCGCTTGCTGTTCCACTCAAATTCGAAGGCGGCTTTCAGGCTGGCGGCGATGCGCGGCCCTTCCATCAGGATGTCGGCGTCGCGGTAGACGATCGGGTATTCGCCCTTGCCGGCGAAGTAGTCGGGGCCGATGTTGCGGCCGCCGATGATCGACAACTTGCCGTCGACGATGATGATCTTGTCGTGGTTGCTGGCGAACAGCCCCTTGACATCGGTGATGGCATGGAGCAGGCTGTGGGAGATCGAGTTGTACAGCTTGATCTGGACGCCGGGGAAGGCCGCGAGCTCCTGGATGCGGTCGGGCATGCCCTTCATGTAGGGACTGCGGTAGATGCGCCCGTCGATCATCAGCCGGATCTTCACGCCTTCGCGGGCCTTGCGCATCAGCAGGCCCAGATAGGCCTGGCCGAAGATGTCCTTGTCGAGGATGTAGTAGGTGCAGTCGATGGTCTGCTTCGCCTCGGACACCATCTTCCAGCGGGCATACCACGCCTCGTCGTTGAAGGGGATGTGCCGGACCCGGGCCATGGCGGCGCGCTCGTTTTTGTTGATGGCGGCGAACACCTGATCGAGGGTATAGCGCGGAGCGGCGGCCTTCACCTGCGAGATCGGATTGTAGGTGTGCGGGGCGGCCACCTGGCGCTCGAGGGCCTGGGCGGTGCCGACACTTGGCGTGGCGGCGACCTCGTCGTCAGCGAAGGTGCCCGCGGCGGCCAGGGCGAGGCCGGGCGCCAGGAGGAGAAGGAACAAACCGTTCAGCCAGGTGCGCATGAAAGACTCCTTTCCCGGGGAGAGCAATGCAGGACGATGCCACGGAGATGGACGGGTATATGAAGATTGTACTGACAGGGCGGGAAAGCGTCAATTTCCGGGTCGGGGGTCAGGTCCGGACGAATCTGTCTGGCCAGGGGCGGGTCGGGAAGGACCAGACCGCTGATGAAGGCGGCGGGACGCTGACCAGGCCGGGGGACATCCGGCTCAGCCTGCGGCGGCCGGGCCGCAGGATCTTTCCCGCCAGGCGGGTTCCGGGCCAAAGGCTGCGGGAAGGGGATACAGGGTTCGCGCCCGCGGCATTTTCCGTTATCATGGGTTCCAGCAGGGAGGAGAAATGGCCCAGAGTCACCCCCAAGGCCAGGCGGGAATCGCCCCGGGCAGGTCAGCCGCGGACGGGTCAGGTGCGGGCGGGCCGGCCGCGGGCGGGGCGGCGCCGGCCACCAACCGCGAGGCGGTGGTGCCCGCCCTGTTCCTCCTGCTGGCTCTGGCC
>CAZKPI010000192.1:3725-8126 GCA_964554555.1 uncultured bacterium | reverse complement strand
GGTTCCGGGAGCCGGCCTGGCCCCGACCGCCGCCCCGGCGCTGGCCGTCCGGCCGGTGGCCGCCCCCGCCCCGGCGGTGAAGAGCCTGGCGGTGGCGGGTGTCACCACCACCACGGCCGCCGACCAGAATACCGCCGCCGACGAGATCAAGGTCGTCGTCCACAAGGTGGCCGAGGGCGACAGCCTGGCCAAGCTGGCCCGCCAGTACAAGACCACCATCAGCCAGATCGTGGCCCACAACAGCCTGCCCAATGCCAACCTGAAGGTCGGCCAGCCGGTCAGGATCCCGGTCAACAAGCGGTTCTACCGGGTCATGCAGGTCACCAGCCGCAAGACCCCCGCCAAGATCCGCTGTCAGATGCCGGTGGCCGGCTCGTTCACCGACGACTACGGCTGGCGCCTGCACCCGGTCTGGCGCAAGCGCCTGTTCCACGCCGGCGTCGACATTTCCGCCCAGCGCGGCATGCCGATCGTCTCCGCCATGCCCGGTCAGGTGGTCTACGTCGGCTGGCGGAGCGGCTACGGCAAGCTGGTCATCGTCCGGCACGCCAACGGCCTGTCGACCCGCTACGGCCACTGCAGCAGCTTCACCGTGCGCCGCGGCCAGAACGTGAAGGCCGGCCAGATGATCGCCCGTGTCGGCGCCACCGGCGTGGCCACCGGCCCCCACCTCCACTTCGAGGTCCGCCGCAACGGCAAGACCCTCAACCCCCACACCCTCCTCGGGCGGTAGGCCGGCCTGCCATGCCCACCCCCCCCGCCGGCCGCGCCATGACATGAGAACCCCCGGGGCTGCTGCGAAAACCCGCTCCCTGGCCAGGATCCTGCTCGCCGTGCTGGCGGGCTTTTTCCTGTATCTCGGCTCGGCCTTCACCGCCAGCAGTCTGCAGACCCTCGACCCCGACCGGACCTTCGACACCGAACCCTGGGCCGGCCCCTCGGCCATCCCCGGCATCTTCACCAACTTCAACCCGCGCAACATCCCCGAACTGCAGGCCGGCCGCGCCCTTCCCGAGACCGAGCCCGCCCCCGGCCTGGAGATGCTGCCGGCCCCCAACGCCCGGGAGTTCGGCTCCCACCGGGTGCCGTTCTACCCGGCCTCGCAGGTCAAGCCCCCCGAGATGGGCACCAGCATCCCCATCGTCGACCGGATGCCCCCCGGGTATACCGACCTGAACGAGCAGGAGGACGACCGCGCGTTCAGCTCCAACCTCTACACCGACACCACAATCTACGGGAACTGGGTCAGCAAGGCCAAACAGCTGTCCAGCAAGACGAACGGCACCTTCTACGAACAGAACCTTCGCTACGACCTCTACACCACGCGCCGGAACGGGGATTCGCTCGCCGTGGTCGTCGATACCGTCCACAACAACGACCGCCGCGAGTACCAGGAGGGGTTCACCCTCAACCAGTTGAGCGTCGAGTCACGCACCGCCCGGTCGCAACTGGTGTTCGGCCATTCCTACCCCGATTTCTCGAACTTCACCATGACCCAACAGCAGATGGGGCTGTACGGGGTCCAGCGCTTCCAGAACACCGAGGTGCGCAGTTTCACCGGTTACAAGGCGGTGGAGAAGGACGACCTCAAGAGCCCCCGCCTGGTCACCGGCCTGCGAGTCGAGCACCGCCACGACGACGCGGTCACCATCGGCCTCAACGCCGTGGGCACCCGGGACGTGCACGACAATCCCGGCGCCAGCACCGACCTGCCCACCATCCGCAACAAGGTCTATTCCATGGACATGGAGATCCGGCCCACCGAAAACCTCTGGGTGAACGGCGAGTATGCGGGCAGTGACACCGACTTCGACCGGCGGCACGGCGGCGGCAACCAGACCGGGGAGGCCTACCGCGTGCAGGCCGGGTACGGGCGCGAGAACTACAAGGCCGAGGCGGGCGTCGAGCAGGCCGAGACCGCTTTCCTGACCTACCTCGGCGAAAGCCCGCGCGACGAACGGGCCCTGTTCGGCACCTTCTTCTACGAGCTCAACCGATACCTGTCGACCCGCATCGGCGCCCGCAGTGCCCGCGACAACCTCGACTCCTACAAGACGGCCACCCTGGTGCGCGACCAGCCTGAGATCCAGGTCACCATGCACCCCAGCGACTACTACCGCGACCTGCGGGTCGATTTTTTCTACCAGCCCCTGCACGAGTATTCCGACAACGGGGACTTCGTGAACCGCTACCGCGACCTGATGTGGATGGAGCTGAACCACCGGGCGGGCGCCTTCCGCTACTTCGCCGGATTCAGCGCCACCATCGACAAGGACAAGATCACCAAGGCCAACGACCGCGACATCAACAAGTACGACCTGAAGCTGACCTGGGAATACGACATGGCCAACCGCCTGTATGCCCTGTTCAGCCAGGAACAGCTGAGCTGGAAGACGGCCGGCGGCCAGGACGTGGTCGGCATCTACGGCATCGGGGGCCATTCCCAGTTCCACGAGGACGTCAGCCTCAACCTGGACTGGACCCACGAAAACAACGACCCCGCCAACACGGCGTGGGACTCCTCCCATGACCGCCTCAACCTGGCCCTGACCAAGGAGTACAACAACATGGCCAGGCTCATCCTCGATCTCGAAGGCTCGAACCACCGCTTCACCTCGCCGGGACGCGACTACACCGACCTGTCCGCCAAGCTCCGCTTCCTGAGGTCCTTCTGACATGACCAGGCGCCGCTGTCACCTCCTGCTGTTCGCCCTCCTCCTGGGTCTCATCGCGGCCCCGGCGGGAGCGGCCAGGGCCCGCGCCCCCGAAGCGGCCGGGGTGCCCGCAGACGGCCCCCCCGTCCTGCCGCCCTGCCCCCCCGCCAGCCCCGAGGTCACCATGTTCGCGGGAACGGACGGCTACGTGAAGGATCAGCTGGTCGCCGTCTTCGTCGACGGGCCGGTCTACTTCAACCACCTGGGGCAGAACGAGTGGAAGCGCGTGACCCAGCGCCAGACCTTCATCGACGGCGATGCCATCCGCACCGACAACCACGGCTACGCGGTCATCGCGTGGTCGACCGACAACCTTCTGCTGATCAAGCCCAAGTCCGGGCTCCGGTTCCGCCTCGATCCCCGGGGCAATCCCCGGGTCCTGGCCCGTCTGCACAGCGCCACCCTCCTGCTGTCCTCGCGGGATTCCCGCCACGTGCAGATCGAGGGCCGCCACGGCAGTCTCTGGGTGCCGCAAGGGGAGGCGGCCATCCAGTCCAACGACCAGCATGACCTGGTCCGCGTGCTGAAAGGGGAAGGGGAGTACCGCATGGTGGGCAGTACCGACCCGGTGAAGATCCCCGAGGGATACGGAATCGAGCTCGACCACCACGGACGCGACTCGGCCCTGACCGCTTTCGATCTGCGCCTGGAGTATGATTCCTGGCGCCGGTTCAACACCTGGCTGCGCAACTTCGACCAGCTCCACGAGCGGATGTCGACCGAGCTGACCTACCGGGTCGACTCGGTGCTGGTCAACGGCCAGTTCGTCAGCAACCTCGAGACGGATCCTGACGGATTCCGGGTCCTCGACCCCGGGGCCGACCCGGCGCCGCGCGACATCCATTTCCGGGTCAAGATCACCCCCTACCCGCGCCCGCAGGACCGGTTCGAGGTCTACCTGAACAAGGACCTGATCTACGCCCTGCGCGAAGGGACAGACGGCTACCACGAAGTGCGCTTCCGGGTGCCCGCCTTCCCGGAGTTCTTCGTGAAGATCCACTACCTCGACTCGAAGGGGCGGCGCGACCGCATCTTCGACAGCCGGTTCGTCATCTTCAACCGGCACCGCAAGATCATGGAAATCAGACAGTTCCTGAAACAGCTGTCGCTCGCATTCGAGCGCCGCGACCTGGTCTTCCTGCGCGACCACATCTCGCGGGACTACCGCGACTGGTACGGCAACACCTACTTCGACTTCACGCGTCTGCTCGACGACACCCTGCGCACCTACCGCGACCTGCGGCTCATTCTGCACCCGCACACCTTCAAGTTCCGCCGCGGCCAGGTGCAGGTGAACATGAACTACCGCCTGACCGCCCTGACCGGCAACTGGACCTGGCGCTACGAGGACCTCGGCAGTGAACTGATGACCCTGGTCTTCGCCGACGGCGACTGGCGCATCCGGTCGAAGGCCAAAGGCCTGTTCTTCCAGCGGCTGAAGGTGGCCGTGGACCTGCGGCAGGGCATCCTGCGCGGCCGGGTCACCGACGAGGTGTCGGGCCGGCCGATCAGCGGGGTCCGGGTGCGGATCCTCGACACCGCGATGGCCACGACCACCGACAGCATGGGCGAATACGTGATCTACAACATCCCGCCCGGCACGTACGACGTGGAGTTCTCGAAGAACGGGTTCGGCAAGACCACGGTCAGCAAGTTCAAGGTTGTTCCGACGGGGGATCGCTACTGA
>CAZKPI010000192.1:1291-3695 GCA_964554555.1 uncultured bacterium | reverse complement strand
CGGGTGACGGGCAAAACCGTCCTGGTGCTGGCTCTGCTGTCCCTCTATTCCGGCCTGTGGGGGTGCGGGCAGGCGCCGTCGCCCACCGCCCCGGCGGCCAGCGGACTGGCCGCCGTGTCGGGGACGCTGGCCGCGGGCCGGTCCGGTTCGCTGGTCTTTCGGGCCGCGGGGTCAGCCGCGGAGCATGAGGTGCCGGTGGATGCCGATGGCCGGTTCTCGGTCCGACTGCCCTCCGGCCGCTATGCGGTCCTGCTGAAGGATGAGGCGGGCCGTCTCACCCTCGTCAGGCGGTCCCTGGAGGTCGAGGACGACCTGACGATCAGCCTGCTCGACGTGACGCTGGTGCCGATTCCGACCGTGGTCAGCGTGGCCGTGCCGCTGGCCGGCGCGCGCGACGCCTTTATCGAGTGGGAGACGGACGTCGAATCGGAGGGCCGGGTGGACTACGGCCTCGACGCCTCCTACGGGTATTCCACGCATACCGACAGCAAGATGTCGAAGACCCATCGCGTACAGTTGCTGGGCCTCCAGCCGTCGACCCCCTACCACTTCCGGATCGTGGCCGGCCGCCACGGCCTCGAAGAGGTGCAGACCTATTCCCCGGACTACTTTTTCTCGACCGAGCCCCCGGAGGAAGAGGATTAGGGGAGGGCCAGTTCGAACACCTCGACCGCGTCGCGCTTGCCCTTCAACGTCATGGGTTCGAGCGGAACGAGCGCGAGACCGGCCCCGAGGTGGGCGGCCACCGCCCCCGAGACCAGGACAGCAGGGCCGGGACGGGCGGCGGCGGCGGTGCTGAGGCGGGCGGCGGTGTTGACGGTGTCGCCGATGACGGTATAGTCGATGCGGCCGTCGCGGGAACCCACCTTGCCCGAGATGACGGGCCCAAAATGGACGCCGACGTCGGTGCGCAGGGGCGGCTCGCCGCGGGCGGCCCGTTCCCGGTTGAGAGCCTCCTGTTCGGTCAGCAGGCCGGCGGCGGCACGGGCGGCGCGCCGGGCGGGGTGATCGGCGCCCGCGCCGGGTTCGAAGACGGCCATGATGGCATCGCCGATCAGCTTGTCGATGACGCCGCCATGGGCGCGAATGACGGGATCGAGGCGCGAGAAGTAGGCGTTGAGCAGGCCGACCAGGCGGTCGGGGGGGACCGCCTCGAGCAGGGCGTCGAAGTGGTGGAGATGGGAGAACAGGACGGCGACCTCGAGGCGGGAGCCGGTCAGGGCCAGACTGATCCGGTCATCCTTTTTCACCTCATCGACGACCTTTTCCGAAACGAACCGGCGCAGGCGCTGGCCGTGCTCGAGTTTCCCGGCCATGGCATTGAAGGTTTCCGCCAGCTGACCCAGCTCATCCCGGGAGGTGACGGCGGCGCGAGCCCCGTAACGGCCAAGCGAGATCTCCTCGACGAAGTCACGCAGGCCGGTGACCTGATCGACCAGCCGCCGGGAGAGGAACAGGGCACAGCCGATCATCCAGACCAGGGACCAGCCGACCATCAGCCACAGGATGAGGGTCAGGGTCTGCCGGTCGCGGGCCAGCAGGGAGGCATCGAGGAGCCCGATCAGCTGGTAGCCGCCCAGCTTGACGGGTGAGAAGCCGGCCGCCAGCAGGGGTTTTCCGTCCAGGGTGATGTCCGAAACCTCGCTGGAGCGGAAGGTGGCCACGCGATGGGCGATGTCGAGAAGTTCGACCGGCCTTCCCCGCGCCTCGGGGTAGAGACGGCCATCCTCGCCGACCATGGCGATGTCGATCTGGCCGTATTTTCCGGCGGCGGCCTGGCTCAGAACCTCCTGCACGAAGGGGCGGGCGAACTCGGTCTCGTCGAAGATCCAGCTGACCACCGCGGTCACTCCGGTTCCGGGCGAGGCAAGCAGTTCGGCCCTCTGCAGGATCTGGCGTTTTCCCACCCGCATCCGGTTGAACTCCCCGCGGGTGCGGTAGAAGTTGTTCAGCAGGCGTTCGAGCTCGTCGCCCTTCAGCAGGGGGGTCTTGTCGCTGTAGGAGCGGGGGACGGGGGAGCCCTGCGCGGCGAGGAGGCGGACGAGGAACTGGGAGACGATCTTGCGGAACTCGTCGTTGTCGCGCTGGGGGGAGGCCACTCCCCGGTTGAGCCGGGTCGCCCGGCCGGACGCCTCCAGAACCAGCACCTCGAACCGGCGCCGTTCCCCGCACACCTCCTCGAGGAGGGAAGCGGGATCGGTGGCGGTGGGCAACCGTTCCTGCAGGCGGCGTTCGATGCCCCGCAGGGCGGCGTCCTGGTCCCGCAGGTAGTCGCCGTAGGTCAGGTCGATGGTGTTGAGGGCGGCCGGCAGTCGTTCCTCCCACCGGTTCCGCTCGAGCCGGCCCAAGTCGCGGGCCCGCTCGCGGCCAAAGACGACCAGCATCACCAGCGGCAGGACGGCGG
>CAZKPI010000192.1:0-1281 GCA_964554555.1 uncultured bacterium | reverse complement strand
CGAACAGCACGACCACCTGGGTCTTCAGGTCCCATCCGAGAGGCTCCCCGCGCCACCAGGCGCGCCAGGCCATGGCCAACAGCGCCCCCAGCAGGAGGAGGATCATTCCAAGCCAGAGGCCGCGGTGCCGGCCGAGGAACCCGCGCAGGGCGGCCGATCGAATGCCGGCCACCAGGTAGCGCCCGTTCTCGCCGGGGATGTAGCGGGCCATCCAGAGCCCGCTCCGGTTCCGGACCTGGGTGACGTTGGCCAGGACCCGGCGCAGGACACGGCGCGGCAGAAGGCCGGTCCCCCGACGGGCCTCCAGGATGCCCTCTTTCCCCTCGGCACGGACGACGGCGGCCAGGTCGAGGCGGGGGTCCATCTGGCGCAGGGTGTGCTCGCCAACGCGGGAGGCCGGCAGGGTCTCGGGATCGATCAACAGCCAGATGCCCCCGAGGCCCGCGGGTGCCGAGCCGGGACCGGTGATCATCTCCTGCGGGATGGTCCAGGACAGCCATCCCCGGTCGCGGTTGAGGAAGGGCTGGGGCAGGCCGTCCGGCCCCGACAGGTCGGTCAGCGAGGTGATGGTGCCGAACAGACTGCGGCAGATCCGCGTGGCGGAATCGAGGCGCCGCTCGGCCTCGTCGCCGCCGGCCTCCTGGCGCAGACTGGCCAGGATGCCCCGCCAGACCAGCTCGCGGGTCCGCACCGGTTCCGGCTGACGCTGGAAGACCAGCCGCCCCTGGGGATCGAAGGCATAGACCAGGGCGGCGGGGAAGCACCGCAGGAGCTGGCGGCCGAGGAGGCGGGCGAGCCGGGCATCGAACGGCCGCCCCGCGTGTCGGCGGAGCAGGGGTTCGACCCGTTGCCGCATCCAGCGGGGCCGGTTGAACCGCTCGGCCAGGGCCAGCACGGCATTCGACAGGGTGACCCGGCATTCATCGAAGGTCTCGGCCTCGGTGCGGTCAAGCCAGCCGGAGAAACTCCGCACCCCCGCCCCGCCGCCCAGGACCAGGGCGAGGACGGCGACGACGAACCACCGGCGCTGGGGCCGGGCCTCGACGGTGAACGGGCGTTCCATGCGATCCTTTCAGGCGTTGCCGCCGCAGTCGGACGGACAGGATTCCACCACGCCCCGGCGACCCGGCCCGGACGCGGATGGCCGCCCCCCCGGCGGCGGCCGGTCATGCGCCCCCCCCTCCGACTCCAGTTCCCAGGCGGGCCGGGGGGAACCGGCCAGCGGGAGACAGCCGACCCCTTCGCCCAGCCGGCCGGCGACCGCCGCCGACACGATGACCC
>CAZKPI010000191.1:0-8151 GCA_964554555.1 uncultured bacterium | reverse complement strand
CGCATCGTCTCCGGCCAGGAGAATCCTGCCGCCCGGGCCTGGGCCCGGGCCCGGCAGAGGGGGTCGCTTCCCCCGGCGACGGCCTGCCGCAAGGCCTCGCCCAGGGAGGCAATGTCGGGGAACCCGGCATACCACGCCGCGTCGCCGCACACCTCGGGAACCGGGCCCGACCGCCAGGCCACCACGGGACACCCGCAGGACATGGCCTCGAGCGGGGTCATGCCGAAACTCTCGCACCAGGAGGGGAAGACCAGGGCCCGGGCATGGGCATACCAGCCGGCCAGATCGGCATGGGGAACCGGCCCCGCGAACCGGATCCGCCCTTCCACCCCGGCCTCCCGGATCCGTTTCTGCAGGAACCGGAAAAAGCCGGGGTCGAACGGCTCCCCGATGGCCACCACCGTCGGCAGGCCGGGGTCGGCCTGCAGGGCTTCGACCAGGTACTCCAGGCCCTTGTAGACGTAGAAGTTCGACACGAACAGCAGGTAAGGACCGGGCGGGGCGCCGGCCGGCCGGGGCCGGGCCGGACCAAAGTCGGCCGGGCGTCCGTGAGGGATGACCCGATGCGGCAGTCGTCCTTCCCGCCGCTCGACCAGCCGGCGCGACGACTCCGACAGGAAAAGCACCAGGTTGGCCCGGCGGACGGCCCGCACCGACAACCCCTCGAGCAGGACCTGCCGCAGGGCTGCCCCGCGCCCCTCGAAGCGGGCGACCAAACGCCGGACCCGCGGGTGGAAGGGGGCCACGTTCTGGAGCATCACCACGAGGGGAACCGGCGGCACCAGGAAGGGGACCACGTTGGCAGGGCAGAACAGCAGGTCGGCCCCGGCTTCCGTCACCCGGTCCTTCAGCACGCTGTTCTCCCACAGAAACCGGCGCCAGGCCCCCTGACCCGCCGGGGCAATGGACAGCAGGCGGCTGTTGGGGGGCTGGGGGGACGCGGGCCAGTTTCCGGGAACCGCAAACAGGAACTCATCCCCGGGGGCCAGGGCGGGCAGCCACCGGATGAGTTCCTTCAGGTAGGTAACCCCGCCGCCGGAAACCGCAGACGAGGCATTGACGAAGATGCGCATGCAGGCTGGATATGGAGGGGGTGCCGGCCGGCCGCCACGGGCCTGCCAGCGGCCGGGGCGAGGAGGAGGGGAGAAGGGGAAGGGAAGTCTACTTCAACCAGGGGGCGGTCTTCGGCGTCCGGCCGCCCTGACGGCGGGCCAGGGACCGCCAGCCGTCCTCCCACCAGACTCGCGAACCCTGCCGGGCGAGAGGCAGGGCCTGGGGAAGGGGAATGCCGTTCACCGGCGGGGGGGCGGCCGGGGCGCGCCCGGCGGCCGCCTTCCGCTGGAGGTAGGCGTCGCGGAACAAGGCGTATTTCAGCATCGCTCAGCCTTTCGAGCAGGAGGGGCCGGGCCAGGGCAGGCCGCTCAGCTCTTCCAGCTCCAACTTCAGCTTCTGCTGTTGCGAATCGATGGCGTTCAGCCGCTCGATCTCGTCGCGACACTTGGTGGTGATCGCGTCCTCGATCGCCTTCTCTTCCCGTTTCAGGGCTTCCAGCGAGTTGGTCAGCAGTTTGACCCGCAACATCTGCTCCGTGGTCAACGGCACCTTGGTCGGATTCCGTTTCCGGTTGAACAAGGGAATCAGCAATCCCATTTCGTGGCCCTCCTGACCTGTCGAATGCCGGATCCCCACCCGCCCGCGGGTCAGGACCCTATTGGAAGCTATCGGCGTCTGGCGCCCCCGAGTTGACAGATTTTTCCCGGGGGTTGCGGGAATGACCTGGGACCGGACAGAGCCAACGCCAACCTGCCAATCGCGGTCAGACCGGGAGGAGCTCCGCTCCTCCCAACCACCTCGCCAGGGGCCGGTGGCCCCTGGACCCCTGGGATCTGCCAGCCGAACTCGAAGCGTTCGGCTGGCGGCCCGCCCGCTTCACGAATGCTCTCGGCCGTGGGCCTCTTCTGCCAAGGCAGGCTTCAGGTCCGCGTCTGCCCGGCAGGACCGGCCGCCAGGTTGAAGGAACCCGCCGGGTGCGGTATCATGCGGGCCTATGGCAACGCCCACCCCGACCGGGCCCGCGACTCCGGCCCACTCTCCGCGCCTGCCCTGGGCCTTCCTGGCCGCCGGCCTCGCCCTGATGCTGGGCGGCATCTGGCTGGGCGAGACCGCCCGCATCCTGGACAAGGCGACGCAGGTCTGCCTGCAGTGCATCGGCATCGGGTGAACCGGCGATGAACCTCCGCCTGCTCGTCCAGTTCCTCGCTTCGCTGGTCACCAACGCCAATCTCAAGGGCTTCTTCACCGGCAAGATCTACGACGGCACCCTCAAGCGCGCCTGCGTGCCCACCCTCAACTGTTACAGCTGTCCGGGCGCCCTGTTCTCCTGCCCGGTCGGCGCGGCCCAGGTCACCTTCACCAGCGGCGGCACCGCCGAGCCGGCCGGCCCCGTTCCCACCCTGCGCGAACGTCTCTGGAACGTCCTGTCCGGCACCCCCTGGTTCGTCATCGGCTTCATGACCGCCGTCGGCGCGGTCGCCGGCCGCGCCACCTGCGGCTGGCTCTGCCCGTTCGGCCTCCTGCAGGACCTTCTGCACCGGCTCCCCAGCCCGAAATGGCGCCCCCCCAAGGCCATGCGCCTGCTGAAATATCTGTGTCTCGTGGTGCTGGTGGTGCTGATGCCTTTGTTCTGGGCCGACTCGTTCGGCTACACCGAACCGGCCTACTGCAAGTTTCTCTGCCCGGCGGGCACCCTCCAGGGGGGCATCCTCCTTCCCCTCCTCAATCCTGATCTCCGCGGAGTCCTGGGCAAGCTGTTCGCCTGGAAGATGACCGTCCTGGTCCTGTTCCTGGCGGCCATGATCTTCGTCGCCCGCCCGTTCTGCAGTTGGGCCTGCCCCATCGGGGCGTTTCTGGCCCCGTTCAACCGGGCCAGCCTTCTGCGCCTGCGGGTCGAAGCCGATCGCTGTGTCCAGTGCGGCGCCTGCCGGAAGGTCTGCGTCGCCGGCCTCGATCCGGTGACCGAACTCGACACGGGCGACTGCGTCCGCTGTCTCGAATGTGCCCGCGTCTGCCCGCTCCACCTGATCCGGGCGGAAGCGCCGTTCCTGCCCACCCCCACCGGAACCCAGCCCGGAGGCGCCCAGCCGGGAGGCGATGCGGCCATGCCGGTTTCCCGCAATACCACCCCCGCCCCCGATTCCCACTGACGGCCGCGGCCGCCGCCGGGCCTCATCCCATCAAGCACTGGAGGTCACCCCATGAACCGGTTCTCCCTGCTCCTGCTCGCCGGCCTCTGCCTGGCCGGCTCCGCCCTTGCCGCCCAGACCGGCCCCGCCCCCGCCTTCACGCTTCCCGCCATTGACGGCACCACCATTTCTCTCGATTCATACAAGGGAAAGATCGTCATCCTCGACTTCTGGGCCATCCTCTGCCCCCCCTGCCGGGCCGAGATTCCCGGGTTCATCAATATCCACGGCAAATACAAGGACAAGGGCGTCGAGATCATCGGCCTGTCCCTGGACAAGGAGCTGGGCAAGCTCAAGACGTTCGTCGCCGAGAACAAGATCACCTACCCCATCGCCATGGCCAACAAGGAAGTGCAGAACGCCTACGGCAACGTCCAGGCCATTCCCACCACCTTCATCCTCGACCGGAACCACATCATCGTGAAAAAGCACGTCGGCTTCACCACCCAGGCCGTCTTCGAAGCCGACCTGGACGAGATCCTCAAAACCCAGCCCCCCGCCGCCGACCCGGCGGCGGACACGCCGGCCGCCCCCGCCACCGATGTCTCCTCCCCGGCGGCCCCCGCTCCCGTTTCACCCGCCGCCGCCCCTGCCGCCGTCCCGGCCTCGCCCGACACCCCCACCGCGCCCGCCGTCGCCGGGCCCCCGGCCGGCCAGCCGGCCGCCTCTCCATCCTCCCAGCCCTGACCGGGCGGCCTCCCCGGCAGGCAGTCATCGGCCAGGGATGAGTTTCCGTGGTGTGGCCAGATGATCCCGCCTCCACCGAAGGAGTTGAACGGAACTCGTCGTCAACCGATGACCGCGGTCAAGCAACGATCCGTCCAAAGGCCATCGACAACCGCGGAGCGGGCTTTCCGCATAGGGAACGCGAAAGCGTTCCCTATGCCAGAAAAAGGGTCCAGGGGCTACGCCCCTGGTGGGGTGAAGGGGCATAGCCCCTTCAGAAACCCTGCCATCGGATCAGGCCGGAAAAACGCCGATACCTATCCGACCTGACCTTCCCTCATCCGCCCTCATCGGCGTTTCAGCGCGGCGAACCCTGTCCCGTCCCTGATCTCACCAAAGGAAAGCTGACAAGGTCAGCCCGGCAGTCAGGTTTGGCGGTCACCCCGGCGTCAGCGCAGAACACAGCCGTCGAGCCAGACCGCCCCGCCCGCCGGAACGGCCGCCACGAACCGCAGGCCGAGAGAGCGGGCCATCCGCTTTTCCTCCCCCTCGAACGTCAGACGGGTCTTGAAGCCGGTGACCTGCCACAGATCGCCCTTGGTGGTGAACTCCTTGTCGACCAGCCGGCGGGCCAGCGGGTTGCCCGCCTCGTCGAGCAGTTCGAGCAGGCACCGGCCCTTGATCTCGCCCGTGCCGCAGAAGTGGAAGGTCCCCTGCAGTTCCTGGCCGTCTTTCAGAGAAGCCAACGGGATCGGCGCGAACTCGACCTCGGTCTCCGGCTGGCCCTCGGCCCCCGCCAGGCGCACCGCGGCATATCCCGTCTTGAACCTCTGCAGGTCGCGGCTGACCCGCCCGGGGGTGCCGCTGACTCCGGCCGGCAGACCGTCGGGGCCGCCGTATTCGAAATCACCGGCCGCCAGCAGGTTGGCCGGCGGGGTATAGTCGACCCGCCGCAAGGTCAGATCGTCGAACCAGACCGCCCCCTTCGACATGGGCCCGTTCTGCAGGATGACCTGCATGAACGCGGTATCGGCCTGAAACTGGCGGTGGGCCGCCCCGCCGCCCTCAAAAACACCTTGTACTTTCACCCACGATGTGGCGGCCTGGTGGTTGGCCAGCACCGGCCAGATGAACCCCCGCAGGCGTTTCCTCGTGTCGAACAGCTGGGCCCCGATGCTCACCTTCTGCGTGCCGTCCTCGCTCCGCACCCACCCGGTAAAGGTCAGACGGGTTCCCGGCCGCACCGGGATCGGCTCCGACAGCACACGAACCGGCCGCACCGGCGACTCGGCCGTCACCTGCAGACAGCGCCGCCCCGTCACCACCGCCCCCTCGGCCAGCTGGGCCCGCCCGTCTTTGACCGTCCAGGCGTCGGGCATCCCCTTCCCCGCCAGGTCCGTCTCGAAACTGCCGTTCTGCAGAAGGTTCTCCTGCACGTCCGACAGGATGTTGAACGACAGGTTGAAGTCCTTCGTCTCGGGCACCTGGAACCGGGCCAGGTTGCGGCGGGCGTTCTCGACACGGTCCTGCGACGGCGGATGCGTGCTGAGATACTGCAATAGCCCCTTCTCGCCCTTCCCGAACTTGGCCACGAATTTCTGCCAGACCACCACCTGCGCCGAAGGGTTGAACCCCGCCGCGAACATCTTCGCCTGCCCGAGATCGTCTGCCTCGTCCTCATCCTCGCGCGAGAACTTCAGCATGGTCAGCGCCCCCACCACCTGGCCCCAGGTCTCGCGGTCGCGCCGGTTCTTGACCGCCTGCTGCAGCAGCATCTGGAAGGCCGCGTTCTGGCGCAGGTGCTTGAGGGAATGGCGCCGCTCGGCGTGGGCCAGCTCGTGGGCGAAGATCGCCGCCAGCTCGTCATCCGACCCCACGAAATCGAGCATGCCCCGGTAGATGAAGATGTTCCCGCCCGGAATGGCGAAGGCGTTGACCGTCGACCCCTCGTAGACCGTCAGGTCGTAGTCGAATCCGCGGTCGCGGAACTGCGGCTTGACCCGGTTGAACACCGCATTGGCCCACCGGAGGACTTCGGGGTCCTTCACCTTCTTGTTGGTCAGGTTGAGGAACCACTTGGCTTCCTGGCCGAACCGCTTCTCGGCTTTCACGTCACCCGCCAGCCAGAGGAGCATGTTGACCTCCTGATAGGTCGTATACGCCTTCACCAGGTCCTGCAGGAGGTTCCTGGCCGGCGCCGGGGCGGCGGCGGCGAGGGTCAGGACGAGCGAAAAGACGAGCGACGGAACCGCGGCGGTGGGGTGACAACGGATCATGACAGGCACTCCATCGAAAAGATTTTTCCGGAAGACCGGAAGGCCGCCCTGGGAAAACGGGCGGCTCCCCCGGCGGATTTCGCACGCATCTTCTGGTTGTACTCTTTTGGGAATCGTGGTGTCAAAGCCTGTTGCCGGAAAAAAAACTTGGCACGAGGGTGGCATTTCCAAAAAGACCTGTTTATACTGGTGCCACTGTTTGCCCTGAATCCATGCCAGAACAGAAGGGGGAGGCATGCTCAAGAATCTGACCCACGTCCACCGCCCCTCGACCATCGAGGAGGCCTGCGCGTTGCTGGCGGCCCAGGACCGCAAGAACGTCGCCCTGGCGGGCGGCACGTTCCTCGCCGAATCCGCCGATCTCACCATCCAGGGTCTGGTCGACCTGTCCCGCCTCGAGCTTGGCTACATCCGCGACACCGGGACGGGTTACGCCATCGGAGCCATGACCCCGGTCCAGGACGTCTTCAAATCCCCCGTCCTGCAGGGCCCCACCGGCCGGCTGTTGAAGGCCGCCGCCGGCCGCATCGGCTCCACCCTCCTCCGTCACGCCATCACCGTCGGCGGGAACCTGGTCTGCGTCTTCCCCTGGTCCGACCTGCCCCCCGCCCTCCTCGCTCTTGACGCCGAGGTGCAGATCCGCAAGGGCATCCCCAAGCGGACGGTCCCCGTGCAGACCCTCCTCGAGCGCCACCCCCGCGACTTCCTCGACCGCGCCGAACTGGTCACCGAAGTCCTCGTCCCCGCCTTCGGACCGGGCACCGGCACCAGTTTCACCAAGTTCACCAAAACCGCCAACGATTACAGCCTGGCCACCGTCGCTGTCCGCCTGACTCTCCGCCAGGGCCTGATCCGCGAAGCCCGCATCGCCATCAGCGGCGCCACCAAGCGGCCGGTCCGCCGCCCCGGCGCCGAAGCCTGGCTGGAAGGGCTCGCCCCCACCCCCGCCCTGTTCGCCGAGGCCGGGGTCCGCGCCGCCCAGGACCTCGACCTGACCCAGGATTTCCGCGCCAGCAAGGAATACCGCTCCGAGATCCTGCCCGTCCTGGTCCGCCGCGGCCTCGAAGAGGCCCTGCGCCAGGTCACGGCGTGAAGGAGGCCGTCATGAAACTCACCCTGACCATCAACGGGAAACTGCGCTCCCTCGAAATCGCCCCGAACGCCATGCTTCTCGACGTCCTGCGCGCCGCCGGCTACAAGGGCGTCAAGAAAGGATGCGGCGAGGGCAGTTGCGGGGCCTGCGCCGTCCTCATCGACGGCCGCCCCCGCACCTCCTGTCTGACTTTCGCCGCCCAGTGCGAAGGGGGGGAGGTCCTCACCGTCGAGGGCCTGGGCACCCCCGAAAACCCGCATCCCCTCCAGGATGCCTTCGTCCGCCACGGCGCGACCCAGTGCGGGTATTGCAACCCCGGCTCGCTGATCGCCGCCAAGTCGCTCCTCGACCACACGCCCGCCCCCACCTGGGAGGACGTGAAGGAAGCCCTCGACGGCAACCTCTGCCGTTGCACCGGCTACGTGAAACGCATCGAGGCGGTCCTAGACGCCGCTTCGTTGGGGAAAAAATAACACCAGAAAGGGAACCACCATGCCTATCGCCAAAACCACCAAGAAGACCGTCGCCAAGAAAGCCGCCCCCGCCAAAAAGGCCGCCGCCAAGAAAACCCCCGCGAAAAAGGCGCCGGCGGCCAAGAAGGCCCCCGCCAAGAAAGCCGCCGCCAAGAAGGCCCCCGCCAAGAAGACGGTCGCCAAGAAGGCCCCCGCCAAGAAGCCCGTGGCGAAAAAAGGGAAGAAGTGATGGCCAAACCGGAGAAGAGCAGGACGAAGCCCACGGCCCGGCCGGCCAAGACCTCCGCCCCCGCCAAGGGGAAGAAGAGCGCCCCCGCCGCCCCCAGAAAACCGGCGCCCGCCAAGGCGCCGGCCAGAAAAGCCGCTCCCCGCCCCGCCGCCGCGCCACCCGCAGTCGCGAA
>CAZKPI010000190.1:7043-8152 GCA_964554555.1 uncultured bacterium | reverse complement strand
CACCTGGGGTCTGGATGGTACGGACTCACTCAAACATATCATCGGCGGACGGGGGTGTCAAACCGTCGGGGGGGAATTTTTTCGCCGGGCCCGTTTCGGCCAAGGGTCAGGCTTTGGTCCCGAGCAGGCTGATCACCAGCTTGCGGGTGCGGGGCCCGTCGAACTCGCACAGGTAGATGCCCTGCCAGGTGCCCAGCACGAGGTCGCCCCCGGCCACGATGAACGGGTGGCAACTGCCGAACAGGCTCGACTTGAGATGGGCGTGGCTGTTCCCCTCGCCGTGGCCGTCGGCCGGATCACTTGTCGGGAAAGCGGCCTCGAGCCGGCGCAGAAGGTCGGAGACCACCGACGGGTCGGCGTTCTCGTTGACGGTCAGGGCCGCCGTCGTGTGGGGAACCGAGACCAGCACGTGCCCTTCCCGGATGCCGGCCGCTTTGACCGCCTTGCGGACCAGGGCGGTCACATCGACGAAGGCCTGGGGCGCCGGGGTGCGGACGGATTCCTCGTACAGCATGTCAGTCCTCCGGGGTGAACAGGATGGCGGCCTGCCCCGGGCCCAGGGCCAGTTCGGGGCCCAGGGAGCCGCCCAGCGGCCGCCAGCCGTCGAGGGTCAGTTCGGCGAGGCGGCGGGCCGTGCGGATCCGCTTGGGAAGCCGGAAGAAAGCCGGCCGGGCCAGGTCGGAATTGACGGCCGCCAGCAGGTGGCGGGTGCCGGTGGTGCGCACGAACCCGCGGCACCCGCACCGGTCACGCCGCCATTCTCCGAAGGGAAGGATCACGCCTTCGGCGGCGAACAGGGGGTCGGACGCCTTGGCGCGCAGGACCTTCCCCATCAGGGCGGGCAGACCGGTATCGACGCCGCGCGGGGCGAAATGGGCCGGCCCCGAGCGCAGGACATCGACCTTTTCGATCAGCCCCAGTTCACTGCCGGCCACGAACATCAGATCGGTCGACAGGAAGGCGGTCAGCACAAACTCCAGTTCCATCTGGCGGACCACCTGGGCGCGCTCGTCGGGGCCGATTTGGGATAACGAAAGCAGACCGTCGCGCTCGGTCACCTGCCGGTGCAGGGCTTTGTCGGAGAGCTTGCCCAGCGTGCCGGGCCGCAC
>CAZKPI010000190.1:0-7033 GCA_964554555.1 uncultured bacterium | reverse complement strand
GCCAGGGCCTTCATGGCCGGCATCAGCACGTCGTGGCTCGAGAAGATGGCGCAGGAGGGCTTGCGGCCGCCCTGCTTGGTGAACCGGTAGATGTCGGACGGGATGGCGCGCCCCCCGGTGTACCAGTACATGTTGTGGAAATACCGCTCGGCCCCGGCCGCGATGCCCGACCGGGCCAGGTTGATCAGCTTGTCCATGCCCAGGTTCTCGGCGAGGAACCAGACGTGCGGAAAGCGGGCCTTGGTCTCCCGCACCAGCCGCGACAGCCCGGTGGGGTCGAGCCCCCAGGCCGCATCGATGCGGATGGCGTTGACGTGATAGTTCCCAACGTGCGGGAAGATGACCTTTTCCAGCCAATAGGAGATCAGGTCGGGGTTGGCGTTGTCGAGGACGAACGCGCCCCAGTTGACCCTGATCCGGTTGCCGTCGGCATCGACGTCGTCGGCCCCGGCCTCGATGCCCTTCCCGTCCTTCTGCAGATACCACTCGCGGCGCAGGTGCTCCGCCTGCCAGTCGGCGTGGTTGAACGGGATGTCGATCATCCGGTCGAGGCCCTGCTGTTCGACGAAGGCCATGAAGGCGGCGAACCGCTCCCAGGTGCCGAACAGGGCGCAAGGGCGCTCGTAGTCCTTGACCACGTATTCGGAAAAGCTCGGCAGGAAGTGGGGAAGCAGGAGCAGGACGTTGACGCCCATCTCCTTGAGCGACACCACGTACTTCTCGAGATCTTCGACCGTGGCGAAATACCGGTGGGGAACATCGGCGTAGATGCGCCCCCGCCGGTCGGGAGGCTGGAGCTGGAAGGGCCGGGGCTTGTCCTCCGGCCGGAAAGCGGCGAACAGGGGCAGGGCGGGGTTCATTTGGCCGGGACGGCGTTCAGGGTGAGCAGGGTCGCCAGGTTACTGCGCGTGATCCGCTCCATCAGGTTGGCATCGAAGTTGGCGACCAGGTCGGTGACCTTGTGGTAATGGGCCGACATCTCGGGATACCCTTCGATGGTCAGGATGGCGGGAACCCCGATGTTCCAGAAGCTGGAATGGTCGGAATACCAGATGTCGCTGTCGTACAGGCACTTGCTCTCGAGGCCGGTGTAGAGCTTCGCCGTGTCTTTGAAAACGTCGATCAGCCAATTCGAGGCGGTGTTCCCGATGACGGCGACCTGGTTGTCGTCGCGGTCGGCGATCATGTCCATGTTGAGGACGGCCTTGATCTTCAGGCCCTGCGTGGCGGCCAGCTTCTTCGCCACCGCCTTGCTCCCCACCAGGCCGACCTCTTCGGCGTTCATGCCGCAATACATGACCGTGTAGGGCAGGGCGAGCCGCGAGGCGACGCTGGCGATGTGCAGGACCCCGGCCGCCCCCGAGCCGTTGTCGTCGGCCCCCGGGGCCTTGCCCGTGCCGCCGCCCCAGCCGACGGTGGAGTCCATGTGGCCGCAGACGACGATCACGGTGTCGGGGTCGGTCACCCCTTTCTGGGTGGCCACGATGTTCGACAGCGGCTTGGAGGAGTAGGGGAAGCTCGGAGTTGCCACCTCAAGACCCGGCATCTTCTGGAACTGCTCGGCCATCCACTGGACGGCCTGGGCGTTGCCTGCGGCCCGCACCTGACGGCTGTAGCAGTCCTCCAAGGCCTGGACGGTGGCCTGCATGTCGTCCTTGGTGATCAGTTTGATCAATTCCTGAATCCGGGGATCGAGTTTGATCAGAGGGGCTTTGGGCAGGCGGCCGAGGGACTTGAGCGGCAGAAGGGTCTCCTCGATCAGGCTGTAGCGCAGGAGATGGTCGCCCAGGAACGCCTCATCCTCGGGCCGGATGCGGATCACCCGGGTGTGCCGGTCGGCGTACAGGGGCTCGAATTTCGAGCGCAGGAGCTGGTCCTGGGTGTCATTTTCGACCCAGACCAGATACCAGGCCTCGCTGACGTCGTCCAGGCGCTTCTTGTCGATGATGCGGGTTTTCAGGGCGGCCTTCTGCATGCGTTCGAGCCGCGAGTAGTTCACATGGGTGAGATACCCCGCCGGGCTGGAATAGCAATACTTGCCCGCGTAGGCGAAAATCTTTGATTCATTGGCCTTGGACGGGGGAATCTGGACCTCGACGAGATACCCGATGCGGTCGACCCGTTTTTCCTCGCGGAGGGTCCTGACGAATTCGTCGAACTCGGCCTTGGGTTCCCCCGAAAGGCCGAAACCGGTGAGGGGAAGGGCCAGGAAGCAGATCACCAGCAGGGCGAGAGCTCGTCGTGTCATGGGTTGTCTCCTCGTTCGTGAAGTGACGCTGGGAAGTTCATTGCACCCATTGTAGCGGAAGGTGACCCAACTTTCCAGGGAAACGACCGGCACGAGGTCAGAACCCCTCCTGGCCGCCCTTTCCGGCCGAGCAGAACCCGGGATGTCTCCACTGCCGAGGGGCCGCCGGGATGTTCCGAGAAAAACTGTAACCCCCGGCGGGGGGAATGGTAAGATACGGATAAATTGGTGGAGGTGGGACATGAACCGGAACCTGCTGTTTGCCTTCCTTCTGGTGTTCGGGCTGATCGGCGTTGGCTGGGCCTCCATGGACGACGTTCTGAATAACCACGACCCGTCTGACGACACCGCGGCGACGGTGACCGAGGCGACCAAGGAGGTCAAGTCGATCGTTTCCACGATCGCGTCGGGCACCACGCCCCCTCCCAAGGACGTGGTCGACATGGTCGACAAGATCACCAAGCTCATCGAAGACATCACCAAGGCCCTGGAAGAGGCGGCGAAAACCGAGGGCAAGGACGGGAAGGAAGAAAAGTCCGGCCGTTACACCGTGGTGAGCGGCGACTGCCTGTGTAACATCGCCAAGCGGTTCTACGGCGACGGCTCCGCCTACACCCGGATTGTCGAGGCCAACAAAGACAAATACCCCAGCCTGGCCAACAACCCCGACCTCATCTACCCCGGCTGGGATCTGACCATCCCCGGGGCCGACCATACCCAGACCTCCGACAACAACAACAACACCGAATCCGGCACCACCCCGGACACCGGGTCTGCCCCCTCCGGGACCGCCGAAAAGGTCGCCGCGGTCGCCAAGACCTTCCCCAGCCGCTATAACGGCTACCAGAAGTTCCCGTATGCTCCCGGCACCGAAGGCGGCAACCTCGGGTGTGCCAACGTGGTCTCGGCCGCCCTCAAGGAAGCCGGGGTCGATGTCTGGAGCCTGAATGTCACCGGGGTCAAGAACGGCCTGCTGGCCAAGGGGTGGAAGCTGGTCAGCGCCCCCCCCTGGAAGGAAGGCGACGTGGTCTGCTGGAGCGCCCCCCCCGGGAGCATCCACGGGCACATCGGCATCGCCGTGAAGAACGGCAACTCGATGTCGGCCATGAACAATTCCTCGACACAGCGCAAGCCCATCTTCAGCACCCCGGTGAACTACCGGGCCGTTGCCTGCACCGTCCGCAAAATCTAGTCCAGAGGATTTTTTCCGACATGCGCACGCTCCTCCTGCTCGCTCTTGTCGTGTTCTCTCTCACCGCGCCGGCCGTCCTGGCCGGCGTTTCGCTTCCCTACGGCACGGGAGCCGGCCAGGTTTCGTTCTACAACGCCAACAACCACCCCGATGCCGAGGAGCCCGTTCCTCTCGGCCCCCTGTCCTTTCGGGTGGCCGCCGGGGAATACTGGGTCGCCGACAGCGTCGCCGGGCGGATTCTCCGGCTGGACGGCCAGGGGAAGGTCCTGGCCGCCCTTCCCGTGCCCAAGTCGGGCCCGGTCATCCTGATCGAGGACATCGCCCTGATCCGGGACGCCCAGGGAAAAGTCCAGGGGGTGTGGGCCCTGAACGGCGGGGCCCAGGAAGTGGTCCGGCTGTCTCTCGACGGCAAGGTGGTGAAAAAGTTCGGAAGCCGTGGTGACGAGCCCGGGACGTTCGTGCAGATGCATCGCCTCGAGGTCGGCCCGGACGGCCGGCTGTTCATCGCCGACAAGGGCCGCCAGAAGATCCTGATCTTCTCTTCGGAAGGGACGTTCGAGCGCGAGGTCGGCTGGCAATGGTCGGGGCTCTGCCTCGACGGGGCCGGCAACCTCTGCCGCCTGGTCTGGGACGACACCGCCAAGGTGAACCACCTGGTGGTCGAGACTCCTGAGGGGAAGCCGGTCAAGGATGTGGTCCTCGACCTGGGCACGCATTTCGACCCGGAGCTGTGGTTTCTCAACGACCAGGGCGAGGCCTGCCTGACCTTCACCCCGGCCGGCGGTTTTGCAGGGAAGTTCACCTTTGCGGTGTGCGGGGCCGACGGCAAGCCGGTGGTGCGGGCCGACCTGAAGCCGCCCATCGCCATGAACCGGTATCTCGACAAAGCCGAGACCGGCCTGTTCCTCGGCGTCGCCGATTACAACGACCCGCCCAAGGGCGAGTTCAAGATCGAAGCCTGGTCCCCGAAGTAAGACGGGCATCCATTTCCGGGCCCCGAAGCCCGGGCGGGAGCATCCTACGAATCTTCGTGGGGATGCAGTCGGCGCCAGAGCATCGCCCGGGCGATATCGACCTTCGCGACGTCGCTGGCATACTCCTGGCGGAAGTACAAGGGCTTCCCCCGCAGGTGAGCCGGATGCTGGACGGTGGCCCCGGGGATGAGGGCATCGGCGAGGATGGTGGCCATGTCGTCGATCATCTCAAAAAAGCCGCCGGTGACCGCGAACCAGTGTTCCTTCCCGCCCTCCTCGGTGACGTGGACCAGCCCCAGGCCGAGGGTGGCGACGAGGGGCTCACGGCCGGGCAGACAGCCGAACGAGCCGCTCGCCCCGGGGACGGTGAGGGCGGTCGCCCGGAAGATGGCCAGCGGTTGCGAAGGGGCCACCAGGGCCACCGAGAACGGCTTCACGCGGTTCCTTCCTTCCGGATGGCCTCGGCGCGGGCTTCGACCTCACGGATGTCCCCGACCATGTAGAACGCCTGTTCGGGGTAGGAATCGTATTTCCCCTCGACGATGGCCTTGAACGCGGCAATGTTGTCGGCCAGGGGCACGTACCGCCCCTGGTACCCGGTGAACTGCTCGGCCACCGAGAACGGCTGTGACAGGAATTTTTGCAGGCGCCGGGCCCGGTTGACGATCAGGCGGTCCTCCTCGGACAGCTCGTCCATGCCAAGAATGGCGATGATCTCGTGCAGATCCTGGTAGCGCTGAAGGATCTCCTTGACCGCGCGGGCCGTCTGGTAATGCTCGGCGCCGAGGACGTCGGCGGCCATCAGCCGCGAGGTCGAGGCCAGGGGGTCGACCGCCGGGTAGATGCCCAGCTCGGCGATCTGCCGCGACAACACGGTGGTGGCGTCGAGGTGGGAGAAGGTGGTGGCGGGGGCGGGGTCGGTGAGGTCGTCGGCCGGCACGTAGATCGCCTGCACCGAGGTGATCGAGCCCTTGGTGGTGGTGGTGATGCGCTCCTGCAGGGCCCCCATCTCGGAAGCCAGGGTGGGCTGGTAGCCGACGGCGGAAGGCATGCGGCCGAGCAGGGCGGAGACTTCGGAGCCGGCTTGTACAAATCTGAAAATATTGTCAATGAACAGCAGGACGTCCTGTCCTTCCCGGTCGCGGAAATACTCGGCCATGGTGAGGGCGGACAGGGCCACGCGCAGGCGGGCCCCGGGCGGTTCGTTCATCTGGCCGAAGACCAGGCAGGTCTTTTCCAGGACCTTGCTCTGCTTCATGTCCAGGTAGAGGTCGTTGCCCTCGCGGGTCCGTTCCCCGACGCCGCCGAAGACCGAGACGCCGCCGTGCTGTTTGGCGATGTTGTGGATCAGCTCCATGATCAGCACGGTCTTGCCGACGCCGGCCCCGCCGAACAGGCCGATCTTGCCGCCGCGGGCGTAGGGAACCAGCAGGTCGATGACCTTCAGGCCGGTCTCGAACACCTGCGCGGTCTTGCCCTGCTCGCTCAGGCTGGGGACCGACCGGTGGATGGGCCACCGCTCGAGGCCGGTCACCGGGGGGCCGCCGTCCAGGGTTTCCCCCAGCAGGTTGAACAGGCGGCCCAGGACCTGGGTTCCCACGGGGACGGAGATTGGCCTGCCGGTGTCGGTCACCGGCAGGCCCCGCTGGAGCCCCTCCGTGGGGCCCATGGCCACGGTGCGGACGGTGTCGTTGCCGAGGTGCACGGCCACCTCGAGGACGAGACGGGTCTTGCTGAAAGGGTTGGTGACCTCGAGGGCGTGGCGGATGCTGGGCAGGTGGCCGGCGGTGAACTTGACGTCCACGGCGGGGCCCATGACCTGGAGGATGGTGCCGGTGTTCATGGCGGTGGCTCCTGGCGGGTTCGACCCGGCTCAGTGGGTTTGGGCGTCGGTGCCGGCGATGACCTCGGAGAGCTCCTTGGTGATGACCGCCTGGCGGGTGCGGTTGAACTTCATGGTCAATTCGTCGATGATTTCCTGGGCCCGGTCGGTGGCCGCGTCCATGGCCACCATGCGGGCGGCCTGTTCGGAGGCCGACGATTCGAGGACGGCCTTCATGAACAGGCCTTCGACGTAGCGCGGGACGAGGGCGGTGAGGATGGCGTCGGGTGACGGGTCGAACTGGATGCGCTGGTCTCCGTGGTGCCGCGATGTGCGCCCCACCCCGATTTCGGAAACCGGCAGGAGGACCCGGGTCTCGATGCGGCGTTCCAGCGTTGAGACGAAATGGGTATAAATGATGACCAGTTCGTCGATCACGCCGCCGGTGTAGAGGGAAATGGCGTTGCGGGCGGCCAGGCCGAGCGCCTTCTGGGAGTACTTCCCGACCAGGTCGGGGTGACTGCCGATGACGGTGTAGGCCAGCCGCCGGAAGTGATCGACGCCCTTCTTGCCGATCAGGATCAGCTTTTTCTCCTGCCCGGGGTTTTCCTGCAGGCGGCGCAGGCAGGCCTTGACCAGGTCGTGATTGAAACTGCCGCACAGGCCGCGTTCGCCGGTGACCAGCACGATGCCCGTGGTCTTCACCGGCCGGCCCCCGAACAGGGGGTGGGAGACGTTGGCGGGCAATACCGCCCGCAGGTCGACCACCATCTGTTCGAGCTTCTCCAGATACAGGT